>CAITQY010000189.1 GCA_903894655.1 uncultured Gemmatimonadota bacterium | reverse complement strand
CGGAAGATGAGATTGGTGACGGGCACCATCGCCACGCCGGCGCGGAACGGCTGTCCCTCGCGCGTGAGGTTGAGCGACGTGATGAAACCGCCATGGCTCCATCCCATCATGCCTAAGCGGTCCATGTCGACATACGACTGCGTTTTCAGGTAGTCGATGGACGAGTACACGTCGTCCACTTCCATGCCGCCGTAATCGATCTTGCGGTGGAAGTCGTTGCCGTAGCCGGTGCTGCCGCGATAGTTGGGCGTGATGACGACGTAGCCCTTCTGCACGGCCTCGCGTACGAACGGCCACATGCCGAGTCCCCAGCTGGAGTGCACGCCACCGTGCACCCACACCAGCGCGGCATGACCGGCGGGATTCTTGACGAGCGGCGCGAACACGTAGGCCGGAATCTCGAGGCCGTCGGCGCGGCTCTTGTAGGTGACCTTCTTGAACTCCACGACGCCCTTGGCCCGCGCTTCGTAGGCGCTGTCGGTGGCCATGCGCGACTTGATGTCGCGATCACAGTTGGCGCCGCAACCGGCGAGGTCGGCGGGGTCCTTGCTCACGAACAGCGCGCGGGCGCGGGCGGTGTCGGTGATCACGACCCCGCGGCGAGCCGGCGGGGCGTCCTGGGCGTTAGCCGACGAGAGCGCCGGCAGGGCAGCGAGCAGCGCCAGCGTGAGCATGTGCTTCACCGGGCGAACGACGAAACGGGTCATACCGTCCTCAGAAAGGGGGGAGGGAACCCCCTATTGTAGGCGCTGATTCGCCCGCGCGGAATAGTGGGTTGTGTTGGCGCGATGCCTATACCTGAAAACCGAGTGCCTTTGCCACCTTCCGCTGCGCGAGGTCGAGCGTGAGGAAGGTGAGCTCCGATGGATCGGGTGCGACGTAGAGGGCCGTTGCCAGATGCCAACAGTCGGCCCCCCGTACATACCCGGCCTCGAGCACACGCGCGATCTCGTTTGAGAGCGCGCCGTCGGGGGCAACGAGTGCCACGTCGGCATGGAATGCGTTGGTGAGTTCGCACTGCTCACGACGCAGCGCGCTGAACAGCTCCGCCTCAAGCAGCGTGGAGGAGATCACCAGCGAGAAGGTGCGGAGGCGCGCGATCATCGGCCGTGCACCGGGCTCTCCGAAGGCCGCCGCAACCACGCAGGAGCTATCGACATACGCCGTGCTCATTCGCGCTCGTTGAGAAAGCGCTGCAGCGCGCCGGTCTTTCGCGGTCCAATGGGATAGCTGCTGCTATCGGAGCGCTTCGGTGTGAGCACGATGCCGCGGGCGGTGAGTTCGGCGAGTCGCTCGTGAAGCGACTGCGGCCGCGCGGCCGGGTCGATGGGACGCAGCTCGGCGGCCGGCTGGCCGTGTACAGTGATGATGACGGTGCGGCCTTCGCGCACCTGCTTCACCAGCGCGGACAGCTTGGCTTTGGCTTCGTAGAGTGAGTATTCGTCTGGCATATATTAAGACTAGTCTGGTCAGACTATACCTGCAAGGCACGATTGACTCATTGCAATGAGTCATTTATACTCATTTCCATGACTCAACGATTGCAGGTCCTGCTCGATGACGAGGAGTTCGCGGAGATCCGCCGGGTCGCCGAGCGTCAGCGGATGACGGTGGCCGAATGGGTCCGGCAGGCGCTGCGGGCGGCGCGTCAGGATGCGCCGGTGGCTGAACCGGGTCGGAAGTTGTCGGTCGTGCGCGAGGCGGCGCGTGGGGCGTATCCGGTGGGCGACCTGCCGAGCATGCTCAGGGACATCGAGTCGGGATATGTGCTGGACGACGTGGAGCACCCGGATGACGCGACGGGCTCCGGCGCATGATCAGCCGCGACCAGCTCGAACCGGCGAACACGGTCTTCATCGATTCGAATGTGCCGATGTATCTCATCGGAGCGCCGCATCCGAACAAGGAGACGGTGCGGCGAATGCTCGAGTCGGCGATCGCCCGTGGTGATCGCATGGTCACCGATGCGGAGGTGTTTCAGGAGATCCTGCATCGCTACTACGCGATTCGACGTCCTGATGCGATTCAGGCGGCGTTCGACGCGTTGCATGGCGTGGTCGACGAGGTGTTCGCGGTGGAGCTGGCAGATGTCGAACAGGCGAAAGGGCTGATGCTCACGGTAACGGGGCTGTCGGCGCGCGATGCGGTGCATGCGGCGGTCATGAGGCGGAGGGGAGTAAGGAGGCTGATGAGTTTGGATGCTGGGTTTGATCGGGTGGCGGGGATCGAACGGATTTCGTGAGGGCTGAGGGCTCTTGGCCGTGGGTTTTGGGTATTGGGTTTCGGGTGGTGGGTCGCAAATCAGTGTGCGGTTCTTAGTGTTCAGAGTATGAGAACACTGATTGGGGTCGCGGTGGCGACACTGTTGGCTGGCTGTGCTGGGGCGCCTCGCTATGCGCCGCCGATTCCGGCGGTGGAGGGGAAGGCGTTGCCGCTCTTTTCGCTGGATGGGATTGATGTGGTGGTCGGTGCTGGTGCGCCGCTCACCTCGGGGCGCTGTGTGTACGCGCATTACACGGGGTGGACCACCGACGGCAAGAAGTTCGACTCGTCGCGGGATACCACCAATGCGGGCCGCGTAAAGGACCCGATCAGCTTTCCGCAGGGATTCCGTCGCGTGATTGCGGGGTGGGATCTGGGCTTTCAGGGCATGAACGTGGGCGGGTCTCGCCGGCTCATCATTCCGTGGCAGTTGGCCTATGGCGAGAAGGGGCGGCCGCCGGTCATTCCGGAGCGTGCCACGCTGATTTTCGACGTGGAGCTGATGCAGGTGGCGGATACGCTGCCGCGCCCTGATGGCCCGCCGCGGCCCGCTGGGCAGGCGCCGTCGTGTCCGTCGTGGAACGCGGTCAAGGCCGCGCCGTGAGCGATCCGCTGCTACCGTTGTCCGCGTTCCCGGCCACGTCGCCCTGTCTCAAGGTATGTCTGCTCGACGTGGGCCAGGAATGTCGGGGCTGTCGCCGCACGCTCAGCGAAATCGGCAGCTGGTCGCGGATGACGCTCGATGAACGACGCGCCGTGAATCGGCGCCTCGGCTTTCGCGGACACGACGAGCGGCGATAGGTCGCGCCTGAGGGCTTCGCTGACGGCTTGCTGACCGCCGCGATCGCGGTGGCGGCACCTGTTGTTCTGCTTCGTGGGGTGATGGGCTGGGCTGGGTAACAGCTCGTTCACGCGAAGCTCGCGAAGGACCGCG
>CAITQY010000188.1 GCA_903894655.1 uncultured Gemmatimonadota bacterium | reverse complement strand
TCATCCGTGGCAAGCACGCGCCCGGGACTCCCCTACGGGAGGAAACCCTCGAGGCGGAACATGCGACGAGCCGGGGGCCGATTCGCGAAGCGCTGCGCTTGCTTCAGGCACGTGGCCTTGTCACGCACTTCCCGCGGCGCGGTTACCGCGTTCGCTCGCACACCGACAAGGAGCTAATCGACCTGTACCGCCTGCGCGCCAAACTGGAGCGTCAAGCGGTGGAAGAACTCGCGACAACGCCGACTGAGACGCTGTGCAATGAATTGGCAGCCGAGAACGCGGCCATGCGCGATGCTCAACTCACCCAGGATGTTGAGGGCTATCTCCTGCATAACATGCAATTCCATCGCCTGATCTGGGGGCGGACAGGCAACGGCTCTCTGCAGCGCGTGCTCGAGTCGGTGACCGATGCGGCAGAGCCTGTGCGGTATGGGCTGCTTCTCCGGAAGCTCTCCAGCAGTCAGGCCTGCAAGCACCATCAGAAGATCATCGACCTCATTGGCCAGCGTCGCTTCGAAGTCGCCGGCGTGCTGGCGGAGTTGCACGTGATCGAGGTCCTGCCCCTGCTACTGGGCTTTCGCGCGCAGGCGAGCAACCAGGCACTTGCCGGGGATCGAGTGGAGGCAGCAAGTGCAAGTTGAGCGTGACCTCGTGGGTTACGGGCCGACGCCTCCGAACCCGCAGTGGCCGGGAGGCGCCCGCGTCGCCGTCAACTTCGTACTCAACTATGAAGAAGGGTCGGAGTACGCCGTGATCGATGGCGACGACCGCTGCGAGCTTGGGCTGGCAGAAACCCAGGGCGGGCGGGTTGTAGCGGGCCAGCGTGACATGGCGTTCGAGTCCATGTATGAGTACGGCAGTCGAGTCGGGGTTTGGCGCGTGCTTCGCCTGTTTCGCGAGCGCGGACTGCCGCTCACCGCGTTTGCCTGCGCAGTGGCATTGGAGCGCAACCCGCGGGTCGCGCAAGCCCTCGTGTCGGATGGACACGACCTGTGCTGCCATGGGTGGCGATGGGAGGAGCATTTCCGCCTCGAACCCGACAAGGAACGCGAGCGAATCGAACGCGCCGTGCAGTCGATGAAGAAGACCATTGGCGCTGCGCCGGATGGCTGGTATTGCCGCTACGGACCCAGCCCGAACACGCGCCGCCTCCTGGTGGAGCATGGTGGCTTCCTATACGACTCGGACGCCTATAACGACGAGCTTCCGTACTGGTCATCGGTGGCCGGCCGTTCGCACCTGGTGATTCCGTACACGATGGACGCCAACGACGCGAAGTTCACGACGGCCGGCGGCTTCTCGACGGGTCAGTCCTTCACCACTTACCTGCGCGAGACCTTCGACCAGCTCTACGATGAAGGCGCCGAGCAGCCCCGCATGATGTCCGTCGGTCTGCATCCGCGACTGGTGGGGCGCCCCGGGCGAGCACATGGACTGGCTGCGTTCCTTGACTATCTGCAGGGCAAAGAAGGTGTGTGGATCTGTCGCCGTGCGGACATCGCGCGCCACTGGATCCGGATCCACCCAC
>CAITQY010000187.1 GCA_903894655.1 uncultured Gemmatimonadota bacterium | reverse complement strand
GTATAAGGTGTGGGTGAAGGGCGGGCGTGAAGAAACGCCGCTCGAGGCCGTAGCGTGGGCGCAGGAATGCGTGGCGCGTGGCGCCGGCGAAGTTCTGCTCACGTCGATCGACCGCGACGGGGCGCGCACGGGATACGACCTCACCATCACGCGCGCCGTGGCCGACGCGGTGCACGTGCCGGTGATCGCCTCCGGCGGTGTGGGCATGGCGCAGCATTTGGTTGATGGCATCGTACAGGGCGGCGCCGACGCGGTCTTGGTGGCGGGTATCCTGCACGATGGTATCACTACGGTACAGGCGCTCAAGCAGGTGATGCGCGAGGCAGGCCTTCCCGTGCGGCTCACGAGCACCGGTATCGCGGCATGAGTGGCAGCGAGAGCCCGGCGGTGCTACTGCAGGCCGCAGCGGAAGTGGCGCAGTATGCGGCGGCCATCGCGATGCAGTGGTATCGCACCGATGTGAGCGTCGAGATGAAAGGCGATGGATCGCCGGTCACGATTGCCGACCGCGAAGCCGAGCGCGCAGCGCGCGCGTGGCTGGCCAAACGCTTTCCGAACGACGGCGTGTTCGGCGAGGAGTTCGACGACGAGCGCGCGGCGGCGCCGCGCCGCTGGATCCTCGACCCCATCGATGGCACGAAGGCATTCGTGCGTGGCGGGCCGCTGTGGGGCACGCTCGTGGCCTGCTGCGAGGGCGACACCGTGATCGCCGGCGCGGCCTGTTATCCCGCCGTGCAGGAAACCGTGGCCGCCGCGCTCGGTGAAGGCTGCTGGTGGAACGGATCGCGCGCCTCAGTCTCGCGCGTGGCGCAGCTGCGCGACGCCACGACACTCATCACCGACGACCGTTTCCTCGAGCGCCCACATCGGCGCGCGAAGTGGCATGCGCTGTCGTCGGAGGCCGCCGTGGCGCGCACCTGGGGCGACTGCTACGGCTACCTGCTGGTCGCCACCGGCCGCGCCGAGGTCATGATTGACGACATCGTCAATCCGTGGGATGCTGCCGCGATGTATCCGCTGATCACCGAAGCCGGCGGCCGATTTACCGACTGGCGTGGACGCGATACCGCCTTCGGCGGCGACGTGATCGCCACCAATGCCGCGCTTGGCGACCTCGTTCGACCATATCTGGTCGAGCCGCTTGATCCCGCTGCTGGAGTATCGGTATGAGTGACCCCGTGCGTGCCATCGACTTCGATCTCAACCAGCTCGACTTCACGAAGAGTGCTGGTCTCGTGACCGTCGTCACGCAGGATGTCGCGACCGGCGCCGTGCTGATGGTGGCGCACGCTGATCGCGAGGCGCTCGAACACACACTCCGGACCGGCGAGATGCACTATCGGTCACGATCGCACGGCTTGTGGCACAAGGGTGGCACGAGCGGCAACGTGCAGCGCGTCGTGTCGCTCACCACCGACTGCGATGCCGACGCGGTCCTCGCGCGCGTCGTGCCGGCCGGCCCCGCGTGCCACAACGGAACGACCTCGTGTTTTCGCGAGGAGGCATTGCAGGCCGACGTGTTCGCCGCGCTCGACGCCACGATCACGTCACGCATGCAACACCGCGATGACACGACCACGAGCTACACGCAACGGCTGCTCGGCGACCGTAATCTTCGCTTAAAGAAACTCGGCGAAGAAGCGGTTGAGCTGGCGACCGCCTGCGTGGACGGCGACGTTGCACGGGCGACCGAGGAAACGGCGGACCTGCTCTATCACGCGCTGGTGGCGCTGCGCGCCGTGGGTGGCTCCTTGCATGGTGTTCGCGCCGTTCTTTCGTCGCGGGCGAAATAGGCCGCACGGCCCATGGTGCAGTGACACGACGGGCATCCCCTACCACTTTCTGCTGAGTCTTCTATGCATCTTCACATGACGGCGGGCATGCGACGATTCGTCGCGCTACTGCCCCTGGTGATCGCCAGCCGCGTCGCGCTTGCGCAGAACGCCGAGCCGGTGGACCTGACGGCGATCGCCCGCATCCGCGCGGAAGCCTTCGAGCACTCGCAGGTCATGACCATGATGTCATGGCTCACCGATGTGCATGGTCCCCGCCTCACGGGATCGCCGATCACGCGGCGGGCGGCGGACTACACCGTGCAGCAGATGCAGTCGTGGGGGCTCAGCAACCCGCGCATCGAGCCGTGGGGCACATTCGGTCGCGGCTGGGTGAACGAGAAGTTCTATGCGCAGGTCACGTCGCCGGTGCCATTTGCGATGATCGGCTACCCGCAGGCGTGGACGCCGGGCACCAACGGTCTCGTGAAGAGCGAGGTCGTATATGTGCGCATCGACGGCGACGCCGACTACGAGACGTACCGCGGGAAGCTCGCCGGCAAGCTGGTGATGCTCGCCCCGATGCGTGAGGTCGCCCCCCGCTTCGAACCGTTGGCCGCGCGCCGTACCGATGCCGATCTCGCCAAGCTGGAGGCGGCACCGATGCCGGCGCCCACCGCGATGGGTCCGCGTGCGTCCGCTCCGCGTACCGCCGCCGACAGTGCCGCCATGCGACAGCAGGAAGCGATGCGCGCCACGCAGGCCACGGCCGTGCGGCGTATGGCGTTCATTGCTGACGAGAAGGTGGCCGCCGTGATCGAACCCGGCCGGGGCGACGGCGGCACCGTATTCACGAATAATGGACAGTCGCGCGATCCGAAAACCCCGTACGGCACGCCGCTGATCGTCGTCGCCATCGAGCACTACGGGCGCATGCTGCGCACGATCGAGAAGGGCGTGCCGGTCGAGATGGAGCTCGAGGTGCGCAATCGCTTCTACGACGATGATCTCACGTCGTTCAACATCCTCGCCGAGATTCCGGGCACCGATCCGAAACTCAAGGACGAAGTGGTGATGCTGGGCGCGCACTTCGATTCGTGGCATGCCGGCACCGGTGCCACCGACAACGCTGCCGGTTCGGCTGCAATGCTGGAGGCAATGCGCGTACTCAAGGCATCGGGACTCAAGCCCAAGCGCACCATTCGTATCGCGCTCTGGACCGGCGAGGAACAGGGGCTGCTCGGTTCACGCGCCTATGTGCGGCAGCAGTTCGGCGCGCGCGACTCGTTGACCGACGCGGGCAAGAAGGTGTCGGTGTATTTCAATCTCGATAACGGCACCGGAGCGATTCGCGGCGTGTTTCAGCAGGGCAACACCGAAGCGGGGCCGATTTTCAAGTCGTGGATGAAGCCCTTCGACGACAAAGGCGTAAAGGCGGCCACATTGTCGAACACGGGCGGCACCGACCATCTCGCGTTCGACGGCGTCGGCATTCCCGGCTTCCAGTTCATTCAGGACGAGGTGGAATACGGTACCCGCACGCACCACTCGAACATGGATACCTACGAGCGGGTGCAGGATGCCGACATGAAACTCAACGCCGCCGTGATCGCGTCTTTCGTATATCACGCCGCGAATCGCCCGGCGCTGTTTCCGCGCAAGCCGGCCGCTACCGCACCGCGGTCATAAGCTGCGTTCCCACCCACTGTTCCCCTAGAGACAGGAGCACCGGAGGCCGCACCACCGCGGCCTCCACGCACACCATATGCCGCTCCTCGCCGTCGGCGAAGTCCGCCCGCGTGCGCGTGCCCTCCGCCCCGGGATTCCACACCACCGTGTCGGAAAATCCGCGTTTCTCGATGCGCAGCGTCCGATTCGGCTCACGCATCTCGATGACATCGGGCGTCGCGTAATACACGCGATCGAGATGTCCTTCGATGAGCAGCACGTCGCCGTCTTCGTCGAACTCGTCGCCGTTGCGCAGCCCGTCGCGATAGCGGCAGCTCGACAATCCGCTCACCTGCGTCGCGTACGCGTTGTCGACCGCAAAATACGGATGCAGCGCCGCCGTAAACTGAATGGGCTGCGTATCGGTGTTGGTGACCGTCAGCTGCACCGTGAGTGTGGCGGCAGCCACGTGCACCGACAGGTCGGCACGAAACGCGAAGGGCCATACCGCGCGCGAGGTCTCGCTGTCGGTAAGCCGTAACACCACGCGCGCACCGCCGTCGATCTCCTCCTCCCGCACCACGCTCCAGCGATTCAGCCGCGCGAACCCGTGATGCCCGATCGGCCCAAACGCGCCGAACTGCGGAAAGCAGACGGGAATGCCACCACGGATCGAATAGCCCGGGCCATACTGCGCCTCACGGCTCACGAAGAGTCGATCGACCGTCGAGCGTGCCGGAATCCACGACGTCACATGCGCGCCATCGAGATACACCCGCGCGAACGCGCCGTCCGGCGCCGTCAGCTCAACCGACGGGGCGGATTGCGCGCGGCTCACCGCGTCGTCACGTCGGGAGGAAGGATACGACACGAGAGGTAGGGTAGAGTCGAACGAGGAGGACACCGAGGAGGACACCACGATGGATCACGTCGTCGTTGCTGGTATCAGGATATATCCCTCGCGCCAGCTTCCGTCGAGGCGGAACGGTGGCGCACCAGCCAAGTGCACCCGCTCCGTGCGACCGGCCGCCCACCATGCACCGGCTATACCACCCACGACGGCCTGCAGTTGATCATGGGTGCGCACCTGCTCGAGGGTGATGCCGGTGCGCGCCTGCAACCGGGCGCTGGCATCCTGCACATCGGCGACCGACGCGCGTCCCTTGGCCATTAGCGGCGAAAGGCCCAGCGCCCGCCAACCGGCGGTGGGAAAACTCTCGGTCACTACGCGGGCCTGTGGAGTGGCCTCCGGATCTCCCAGCAGCGACCAGTCGGTGGACCCGAGCAACGTGTCAAACAGCGCGATCGAGAAGGTCGTGAAGCCGAGGTAGGTGCGCGGCTTCACGCCATCGGGCGGAAGTCCGGTCTTGCCGGGGGCGCGCACCGCGCGCTCGCTGAGACGACAGTGCGGCGAGTCGGTGTGCGGCGAGCGCCAGCCCAACGGGCCGTCGATGCAGAGACAGCGCACGTCGTGTGCCTCGACGATCTCGCGCAGCCACATGGCCAGCGCCGCGACTGACGGGCGTCCGATGAACGGCACGTCGAACGCCCGCGCCGACAGCGACTCCTCAGGCCCGTGGCCGTCGCACGTCACCAGGGCGACACCGATGTCACGATAGTCCACGTACGCGAGATCGACCGACAGGGCGACCCCGCGCTGGTGCACGGTGCTCAGCGAGGCCGTCAGAAGCGCAGCATCCGCGCCGGCGTCACCTTGGATGGATCGCCAACATACGCCCACCGCACCTTACTCATGTACGTGCGGGCGGCCTGCTGAATCTGCTCGGGCGTGACCGCGCGCAGTTCCTCCACGAACTGTGCGGCGCGGCGAAAATCTCCCTGGTACAACTCGGCACGCGCCAGCATGTTCGCCTGGTCGGCGTTCGTTTCGTTGTCGAGAAAGTATGTCACGATGAACTGCTGCACCAGCCGATCGAGTCCGTCGTTGGTGATAGTGCCTTCGCGCAGCGACGTGATCTGCTGCTGCATGATCGTGAGTACTTCATCGGGCTGCGTCGTCGTGACGTACAGCCCACCCAGTGAGAAGGCCCGTTCCACGAAGGGCGCATTCACGGAATAGGTGAGATTGCGACGACCGCGCACTTCCGCGAACAACCGGCCACTGAGCACCGCACAGGCGAGTCGCAGCGCGGGATAGTCCGGGCTGGTGGCCTTCGGCCCATGGAAGTAGCCCTGCAGATAGTTCGTAGGCAGCGTGCGCTTCTCCACCACATACGCGCTCGGCAATTCCGCCGGCGGATCGGGCAGGGTCCACACGTAATTTCCCTTCGGCATCCGACCCAGCGATTCGCGCACCAGCTTCTCCACCTTCGTGCGCGACACATTCCCGACCACGACCAGCATCATACGAGACGTCACGAACTGCGCGCTATGATACGCCTTGAGATCCGCGCTGCGCATGTGCGCGAGCGACTCCTCGGTACCCGTGGGCTCGAGCGCGTACGGATGGCCGGAGAACGCGATGCTGTCGGCAAGATAGTCGAGCAACGCGTCGGGGCTATCCTTGCGCTGACGAGTCGCCGTGACGAACTGCTCGCGCACCAGATCCACCTCGGCTGGATCGAGCCGCGGCGCCATGACTCGATCGGCCAGAATGGCCCACGTGCTATCGAGGCCGGTGGTGGTGGCGCGCAAGCTGATCGTGGTCCAATCGACATTCGCCCCCACGCCGATGGCGCTGCCCAACTGCGCCATCTTCGTGCGGAGCACATCGCGCGGATACTTGGCCGTCCCACGTTCACTCGCCTCGAGCAGCAGCGTCTCGATGCCCGCAGTGCCCGCCGTCAGCTGACGCGTGCCCCCCAACAGATACAGGTTAGCCGCCACCACGTTGTTGGCACTGACGCGGCGCAGAATCACGGGGATGCCGGCGACATCGAACTTCGACGTGAGCGTATCGGTCGGCGACGTGATCGCCGGCGACAGGTCAGCCGGCTTCGCTGGCGCCGCCTTCGCCGGGGCCTTCGCGACATCCTTCTTCGCCACCGCCTGTCCCGCCAACGGCGCTGCGGCAAGCGCCACGCACGCCGCCGCCAGCACGACTCCGTACCCCATACTCCCTACTCCATTCTGCTTTTTCATGGCCTCACCACCGGACGCAGCGTCGGCGTCAGCAATTCTTTTTCCGTGAGGCCGATCGAGCGGCGCGCTTCACTGGAGAGCAGCACGCTCGTCACGCGCGGCTTCGCCGCGATGTACGTGGTAGTGTATCGCAGAAGATCCGTGATGCGCTGCTGAGCCATGGTGTCCGTGTAACCGATGAAGTAGTCGAGATTCGAGACGCTCCACCAGAAGCCGATGGTGTGCGCGATTTCCGAGGCCTTCTCGATGCCGAACGCGCTTGATACGGTACGCTGCGCCTTGACCGATTCCAGTTCGCGCGTGGTCACGTAGGTGGGATCGGTAAAGCGTGCGATCTCGCGCTCCAAGGCCGCCATCGCCGCGCGATACTTCTCTGGCGTGGTTTGTCCGCTAATCGAAATTGGACCGGTCTGATTCAACGTGTAGTAGTTCACCCCGACGCCCTGCCACAATCCGGTGTCGACGAGATTCTTCTGAAAGGTCGACCCCGGTGTGTTGAGCACGTCGCTGAACACGTCGGCGGCGAACGTGGCGCCCGGATCCTTCCCCACGCTCGGCCCCTGCCACTGAATCAGCACCGCCACGGCGTTGATCGGCTCTTCGCTGATGTGCCCCTTGTTGCCATCGAGGGCAGGAATGGGCGGGATGGGATCCGCCTTGAACGGATCCTCACCACGCGGCCAAGCGCCAAACACCTGCTCGGCCAGCACGAACAGCTGCTCCGGATTGACATCGCCAGTCACGATGAGTGCGCTGTTGTTCGGCACGTAGTACTTGCGCTGAATTTCGCGCATCTGCGCCGGCGTCACGTTGGCGATCACGGTACGATCGCCGATGGTATTCTTTCGGCTGAACTGGCCGGGATAGAGCAGCTCTGTGGCCCGCTGCTGAAACGCGAAACCGGGCTGCGCTTCGTTGCGATCGTACTCACCGAGCACGACTTCCTTTTCGCGCTTCAATTCGTCGTCGCGGAACGTCGGGTTGATCAGTGCGCTGGCCAGAAAGCGCAGGCCGCCAGCCACGGAATCGGCGGGCAGCGTGAGGAAATAGTTCACGCGCTCTTCCTGCGTCGTGCCGTTGAACACCGCGCCCAGTTCGGCGGCGCGATCGTTGAACGCCTCGGCGTCGGGCAGATCCCTGTTGGCCTTGAAGAACATGTGTTCATACATGTGCGCGAGGCCGGCGTACTCGGGGCTCTGCGTGAACGCGCCGTTCCGCACATCGATTTCCAGCGTCGCGATGGGCACGCCGTGGTTTTCCACCACGATCACTTCCATACCGTTCGTGAGCACCTTGCGGCGCACCACCTTGCCCAGCTCAGCGCGGGACTGCGCCAGCAGCTGCGGCGGCGTGGCCGCGGGGATAGCCACCGCGAGCAGGGCAGCGGTAACGAGGTGCCGGAGGGACGGCCGGGCGCCGAAGGGTGCGGGCATGCGACGTCGGAAGAGGAAGGGGCGAGCGGTATCACCCGAACAATGGCGCACGGACCCACTTCGGGGGAATCTTTCGGCATGACTCCCACCCAGATCGCCGACGCCCTCGTCGCGGCATCCGCCGACGCCGTCGCGTCCATGCCGCTCGATCGCAGCCGACTGCAGCTCGGTGCCCCGCTGGCCCCGTACACCACGTTCCGCATCGGCGGTCCGGCCGACGTGCTGCTCGAGGCACAGACCGCCGATGAGCTGGCCACGGCCATTTCGGCCGCTAGGCAAGCGGGGATTCCGTGGTTCGTGCTGGGGTTGGGCGCCAATGTGCTGATCGGCGATCGCGGCATCCGCGGCCTCGTGATCCGGAATACGGCGGCCGCCCACACGATCTCCCCCGAGGGGAAGCTCTGGTCCGAAAGCGGCGCCGTGATGCAGGATCTGGTACTCGACACCGTGCGCGCCGGCTGGTCGGGGCTCGAGCACTACATCGGCATTCCGAGCACGGTGGGTGGAGCCCTCTGGCAGAACCTGCACTTTCTGTCGCCGGCTCCCGAGCGCGACCGGACAATGTTCATTGCCGAGGTGTTCGAGTCGTGCGAGATCCTGGCGGAGGAGGGCGATCGGCGGGTGGTGGATGCCGGGTACATCAAATTCGGCTATGACGACACCGTGTTTCACCATCGGCGCGACGTGGTGCTGAGCGCCACGTTCCAGCTTACGAAGGCTGATCCGGCCCGGCTGCACCAGATCCTGCAGGAGAACCTCGCTTGGCGTGGCTCGCGGCACCCATGGCTGCAGGTGCATCCCAGCGCCGGTTCGATTTTCAAAAAGATCGAGGGCGTAGGCGCCGGCCGCCTGATCGATCAGTGCGGCCTCAAGGGCTTCCGCGTAGGCGACGCCCAGATCTCGCACATCCATGCCAATATCCTGGTCAATCTCGGGCACGCCACCGCGGCTGACGTGCGGGCGTTGGTGGCCCACGCGCAGGCCGCCGTGAAGGAACGGTTCGGCTACGAACTGCAACCGGAAGTCGGCTTTATCGGGGAGTTCTAGAAGGTCCCCTCTGCGTGCCCTGCGCTCTCTGCGCCTCCGTGTGATCGGTTCGCGGCGGTTGGCCTCAGAACAGATCACGCGGAGACGCAGAGTACGCAGAGAGCGCAGAGGAAACGATGCAGGGGAGAACTGTGTCGAAACGCGCATGAGGGCTAGCACGTAGCCTTAAGGACACACCCTGCCCGCTCCCTCCGATCCCCCCGACGTGCTTCGTCGTTTCCTGTCGCTCGCCGCCCTGCTCTGCCTCGCTCTGTCGGCGACCGCAACACCCGCCGTCGCCCAGCAGGTCGACGTAATCCGGGGCCGGATCACCGGCACCGAGAATGAGCCACTCGACAACGTGGCCGTAGTAGTGACGTCAATTTCCGGCAACGTGAACCGCACGGCCCGCACCGATCGCACCGGCCGCTTCACCGTGACGTTCCCAGGCGGCGATGGCGACTACCTGGTGACCGTGACGGCGCTCGGCTACGGCGTGAAGCGGTTTGAACTGAAGCGCGGCGCCGACGAAGACATTCTCATTGCCGACGCCAAACTCTCGAAAGTCGGCGCGGTGCTGGACGCGGTGAAGGTGACCGCCGCGCGCGAGAAGGTGTCACGCAATGACGTGAGCCAAGATGTGGGCGGCACGGAGCGGGTGATTCAAAACAACAATGCGCTGCCGCCCGATCAGATGGGGGATCTCGCGGCGATGGCCGCTACCCTGCCCGGTGTACAACTGGTGCCCGGTCAGGACGGCGGTGCCAACGGCTTCTCGGTGCTCGGCCTTGGCGCCGACCAGAACAACACCACGCTCAACGGCATGATGTTCGGCGGCGCCGGATTGCCGCGTGATGCGAGCGTGCTCAGCTCCCTCATCACGTCGCCGTACGACGTGTCGCGCGGTGGATTCTCCGGCGGTCAGTTCAGCCTGCGTACGCGTCCCGGTTCGAATTTCATTGGCCGAGGGCTGAGCTTCGTGGGCGATGCCCCGTCGCTGCAGTGGAGCGATGCGGCCGCCCGCGCGAATGGGCAGGAGTACACCAATGGCTCATTGGGCGGGTCGGTGTCGGGCCCGCTCATTTTCGACAAGGCGTTCTACAACGTATCCTTTCAGCTTGGCCGTCGCAGTAATGACCTGCAGACCCTGCTGAACACGTCGCGCACCGGCTTGCAGGCGTCGGGCGTCGCGAGCGATTCCGTGCAGCGCCTCATTGGTATCCTGCAAAACGCCAAAGTGCCGATCAGCTACAGCGGACTGCCTGCCAGCCGACTGGGCGATCAGGGTTCGCTATTCGGGGCCATCGACTTCACGCCGCCATCGAGCACGAGCGGCGCGGCGTACAACCTCACGTTCAACGGTAACTGGAACAACCAGAATCCCGCGTCGCCGCTGGGCACCGGACTGCCGACCACCAGTGGTGAGCGCACGTCGCTCAGTGGCGGTTTGCAGGGACGCCACAGCGGCTACTTCACGCTGCGCGGCATCGGCATTCTCACCGAGACATCGGGCGGCATCAGCGCGTCGCAGAACGACGGCTCGCCGTACATGGATCTGCCGGGCGGGCGCGTGCGGGTGAACTCGAACTTCGCTGACGGCACCAACGGCGTGCAGAGTCTCGCCTTCGGCGGCAATCAGTTTCTCGGCACATCGCAGACGTCGAACAGCCTGTCGGCCATGAATACGCTGTCGTGGTTCAGCGCCAACAACAAACACCGGCTCAAGCTGGGCACGGAAGTGCGCCGCGATGGCTCGTCGCAAGATCAGACGGTGAATCGGCTGGGCACCTTCGCCTACAACTCGCTGGGCGACCTGCAGGCAGGCATTCCGATCTCGTTCACGCGCGCACTCTCGCCGCGCGAGCGCAACTCCAGCATGATCGTAGGTGCGATCTCGCTCGGCGATTCGTACCGCCGTACCAATCGCCTGCAATTTCAGTACGGTGTGCGGGTGGATGCCAACCAGTACCTCGATGCCCCGCTGCGCAACACCGAGGTGGAGCGCCTGCTTGGCGTGCGCAACGATCTGGTGCCGAATGGCGTGTTCGTGAGCCCAAGGGTGGGCTTCTCGTGGCAGTATGGCACGGGCCCGCAGATCGGCGCCTTCGATGGCGCCTTTCGTGGTCCGCGCGCGGTGGTACGCGGCGGCATCGGCGTGTTTCAGAACACACCGCAGGCCACTTTGGTCGGTTCGGCCATCGACAACACGGGGCTGGCCAGCGCGATTCAGCAGCTCGCCTGCGTGGGGCCGGCCACTCCGATCCCCGACTGGAACGCCTATGGCAATCCAGCACTGATTCCCACGCGCTGCGCCGACGGCAGCACGGGCACCGTGTTCTCGAACGGCGCCCCGAACGTGACGTTGTTCGCGAAGGACTATGCCGCGCCGAGCAGCCTGCGGTCGAACCTGAGCTGGTCGGGGCCGGTGCTCTGGAACCACGTCAATGCCAGCTTCGACGCCACGTACTCGCTCAATACGCGGCAGTCGAGCTTCGTGGATCGCAACTTCGCCGGAGTGCAGCGTTTTGCGCTGGACAACGAAGCCGGTCGACCGGTGTACGTGCTGCCCAGCAGCATCGTGCCGCTCACCGGTGCGATCGCCGCCGGCGACGGCCGCGTGGCGCCGCAGTTCCAGCGCGTGACGGAACAACGCAGCGATCTCAACTCACGCAGCGCGCAAGGCAGTGTGCGCCTGTCGCCGACGAACTTCAGCACGAACTTCAGCTGGAGCATGAGCTACACATATTCCAATGTGCGCGAGCAGTTCCGCGGCTTCACGAGCACGGCCGGTGATCCGCTGGCGGTGAACTGGTCGCGCTCGACGTTCGACTCACGTCATCAGCTCACCTACAACCTGAGCTACAACGCGTTCGACGTTATTCGCCTGGGCTGGTTCGGCCAGTTCCGTTCGGGCACGCCGTTCACCCCGACCATTGGTGGTGACGTGAACGGTGACGGCTTCGGCAACGATCGCGCGTTCGTGTTCAACCCGGCGACGAGCGATGCGGCCACGGCGGCGGGCATGCAGGCGCTGTTGCGCAGCGGTTCGCGGGTGGCCCGCGACTGCCTGTCGTCGCAGCTCGGCGCTCTGGCGGCGCGCAACAGCTGTCAGGGCCCGTGGGTGAGCTCCGCCAACCTGTCAATCTCGTTCAATCCGATCAAACTGCGCCTGCCGCAGCGCGCGAACCTGTCGTTCAACGTATCCAATCCGCTCGGCGCCGCCGACTTGATGCTGCATGGCGAGAACAACCTGCGCGGCTGGGGACAGCAGCCGTTCCTCGATCAGTCGCTGCTATACGTACGCGGTTTCAATCCGACCACCAAGCGCTACAGCTACGAAGTGAATCAGCGTTTCGGCGCCACCAACCCGCAGTTCAACAGCTTCCGCACGCCGGTCACGATCACCGCGCAGTTGCGCTACGACATCGGCCCCACCCGCGAGCGTCAACTGCTCACGCAGTCGCTCGATCGTGGCCGTCGCACCAAAGGCACGAAAGCGGGCGAAGCGATGATCAAGGCGCAGTTCGGCAACGGCGGCGTGCCAAATCCGCTGGCCACAATCCTGCGCGATCAAGACACGCTCAAGCTGTCGTCCGATCAAGCCGACAGTCTGGCCACGATGAACCGCCGCTACACGGTACGCCTGGATTCCATCTGGGCGCCGATCTCCAAGCAGTTCGCCGACCTGCCCGCACGGTACGCGCAGGACGACATTTACGCGCAGTATGTGAAGGCGCGTGAAGCGAGTATCGACATCCTGCGCACATACGCGCCGGCCGTGAAGAGGCTGTTGACTGACGTGCAGCGTCGCAAACTGCCGCCGTTCGTGGCCAGTGCGCTCGACGATCGCTACCTCAAGTCGATCCGTTCGGCCACATCGGGTGGTGGCGGCGGCATGATGATTCCCGGCGGCGGCGCCATGATCATGGGCGGCGGCATGGGCGGTGGAGCACAAACCATCATCATGCGCCAGTGAGTTCATCCACCGCTTCGCACGCTGTTCTTTCCTGGTTCCACCTCACTTACGGACCCGCATTCATGACTCGATATCGCCTTTCCCTGCTCACTCTGACCGCGCTGGCGATGGCCCCGGCGCTAGGCGCGCAGGCCGTGGGCGCGCAGGCCGTGGGACCGCAGGCACGTCCCCCCATCCGGCCACTCGGTGCGGTGCACGCCACCACCACCGATTCACTGGGCATGGTGAACAACGTGCGGGCGCTGCCCGGCGGCCGATTGCTGATCAACGATGCCACGAGCCGGCGTGTGCTGCTGGTCGACTCGACGTTCAAGACGATCAGCATCGTGGCCGATTCCACGAGCAGCACGGCGAATGCATACGGGCCGCGTTCGGGCAGTCTGATCGCGTTCCGTGGCGACTCCACGCTGTTCGTCGATGCGGCGTCGCTGTCGATGCTGGTGATTGACCCCGCGGGCAAGATCGGCCGCGTGATGTCGGTGCCGCGCTCCCAGGATGCGATGATGCTGGCCGCCGGCGGACTCGGCACCGGCGCATACTACAGCAACGGCTATCTGGTGTATCGCGGCATGCCGGGCATGCAGATGCGCATGGGGGCGACCGGTGTCCC
>CAITQY010000186.1 GCA_903894655.1 uncultured Gemmatimonadota bacterium | reverse complement strand
CTTCTTCGCAGCGGGGAACAGGACGTTGTTCAGGATGAGGCGGTAGCCGGGCGAGTTCGGATGCAGCGAGAGATCGGTGGGCGCACTGCCGATGGCGTGCTGCGCATCTTCGGGGTCATGACCGCCGAGGAAGGTCCACGAGCCCTTGCCGGCGTCCCCGTGCAGATACTTGCTCCACGGCGCGCCGTCTTCGCTGGCGAGCATGGTGACCCCCGGCTTCACGATGGCGCGATTGAAGCTCGTGGTCACGCCGTAGAAATCGGGCACGACGGTACGATGATTCTGCACGAGCATCGTGGCCACAGGGTCGAGCTTGGCCGAGAAGTCGAACAGCGTGAAGGTGCCCAACGGCTGACGACGCGCCGGCACATTCACCTGATGGCCGTCGATATCGCTGAGCGCGTTGATGTATGGCGACGGCTCCACATGCGCGCCGGTAAAGGCGAGCGCCCGCGTCCAGTCCATGCGCACGTCGGCATCGGGGGCCGGCGGGGTGCCGTCGGAGAACGGGCCAGCGATGTCGACGGTGAACGCCGCGATGGCGAGATCGAGCGACTCAGTGGCACCACACATGGCGAACAGAAATCCGCCACGATCGACGAAGCCACGGATGTTGTCGGCCACCGCCTTCTTGAGCGCCGGCACGTCAGACTTGCCGAAGCGCTTGGCCATGGCGATATCGCGCTCGCGCTGCGCGACAAACCACGGCGCGTCGCGATAGGCGAGATAGAGTTTGTTGAACTGGCCGGTGAAGTCTTCATGGTGCAAGTGCACCCAGTCGTACTTCGACAGGTCACCCTGCATCACGGCGTCGTCCCACACCGAGGTGAACTCGATGCCGGCATACGTGAGGGCCAGCGTGACCGCGTCGTCCCAGGGTGGCTGATCGACCGGCCGATAGATCGCGATTTTGGGGGCGCGCTCCAGCACCACGGCGTCCATGTTCCCACCGGCCACTTCCGCGCGCATGGAGGCCACGGCGGCATCGGTCATGAGCTCGATGCTCACGCCATCAAGCGCGGCGCGACGACGCAGGTCGGGCGCATCGGGAAGCAGGAACGAACCGCCGCGATAATTCAGCAGCCATTCGGCCTTCTGTCCGTTCTTGAGCGCGAGGTACGTGACGCCGTAGGCCTTCAGGTGATTGCGCTGACTATCGTCCATGGGCAACAGCATGGACTGGGCCGACAGCGAGCGCGCCGTGACGAGCGACGCCATGGTGAGCGACACCATCGTCACGAGCAGGGCCGCCATCACGCGGCTCCAGAGAGTGGTGCGAACGGACAAGCGCATATCCGAAATGTAGCCGCGAGCGCTCACTGCGTCACAGGCGGTACCTGCCCCTTCATCCGTTCGAGTTCTCGGCGCGCCTGTGGGGCCAGCGCGCTGGTGGGATAATCCACGAGGAGTGTCTCGAAGCGCGTGGTGGCACCAGCTTTATCGCCGGCGGCCAGCAGCGCGCGCGCCGAGGCCAGCAACGCTTCCGCCGCCTCCGGACTCTTGGGCCACGTGGCAATGATGCGATCCCACAGGGTCATCGCACCGGTCTTCGCTGACAACCGCGCCGCCATCGAGAGCAGCGCCGGAGCGGCGGGCCCTACCGAGTCGGAGAGCGCGACGAAGCGCGACGCGGCGCCGGCGGAATCACGACGGGCCAGCGCGAGAAACGCGGCGCCCAAGCCGGGCGATTGGTCCACCCGCGCGCGAGCCAGAATGCCAAGCGCGTCCACCAACTCGCCACGCTGGGTGGCCGCACGAACCAAGCGCTTGCGTGCGGTGGCCAGGTCGCCGTCGTACAGCGCCAGCCAGCCGGCGGTTTCGTCGTCGTCTTCGAGGTCAGTGCCCTTCACCGCGTCCTTGGCGCGAGCGAGATCGCCCGCCCGCAGATAGGCATTCACCAGCGGGCGTGCCATCGCCGACCGCGCGGTTTCGTCCAGCAGCTTGCCCGACGCTGCAATGCGCTGCTGCGCTTCCGACGCGCGCCCCAGCTCACCGAGGGCGGCGATCTCGATAGGAAGCAAGGCGCGGGTGCGGACCACATCAGTGCCCGGGCCCTTGCGCATCGTGAGCTGCAGCGCGCCAGCGGCATCACCAGCGTTGAGTGCGGCCTGCGCGGCCCGCTGCTGCGCCTCAAGGTCGCCACCCTTCTCGAGTACGGCCATCCAGGCATCCCGCGCCACCAGCCACGACTGCGCCAGCTCGGCCCGCTCGCCGAAGGCGCGCCACGCGGCCGAGGTGGAGTCGTCGGACTTCACTGACGCCAACGCGAACCAGGCGCGCCGGGGCTCGCCCCACGCCAGTTCCAGCGCCGAGAGCAACCGGCGCGGCGCCAACAACGCCGGATCGGCCAGCAGCACCGTACG
>CAITQY010000185.1 GCA_903894655.1 uncultured Gemmatimonadota bacterium | reverse complement strand
GGTCGAGCTCGCGCGAGATCGCTTCTTCGATCAGCGCGTCGTCGAAGGGCTCCACGAAGGTGAGCACCGGCGACCGATCGCGCGGCGGCGTCTGCATGAGCGTGAGATCGCGCAGGCCGGCCAAGCTCTGGTGCAACGTGCGGGGAATCGGCGTGGCCGTGAGCGTGAGCACATCGGTTTGCAGCTTGAGCTGCTTGAGCCGTTCCTTGTGCTTCACACCGAAGCGATGCTCTTCATCGACCACGATCAGTCCAAGATCCGCAAACTCGACGTCGGGGCTGAGCAGGCGGTGCGTCCCGATCACGATGTCGATCTGCTTCTTCTTGAGCTTCTCCACCACGACGGCCTGTTCTTTGGCCGTCTGGAATCGACTCATGACTTCCACGGTCACGGGGAAGTCGGCCAGCCGATCGCCGAAGCTGCGCGCATGCTGCTCGGCGAGAATCGTGGTGGGGACGAGCACCGCCACCTGCCGCCCCCCCTGCACCGCTTTGAAGGCCGCGCGAATGGCGATCTCGGTTTTGCCGTAGCCCACGTCGCCCACGAGCAGGCGATCCATCGGGCGATCGCTCTCGAGATCGCGCTTCACGTCTTCCGTCGCTTTGCGCTGGTCGGGCGTGTCTTCGAACAGGAACGAGCTCTCGAGCTGCCGCTGCCACGCCGTATCCACACCATGCGTGGGACGGGTGGCCACCTTGCGACGCGCATAGAGATCCAGCAATTCCTGCGTCATCTCGAGAATCGCCATGCGCGTTTTTTCGCGCTGCTGCTTCCAGCGATTGCCACCCAGCTTGTGCAGCCGCGGGGCGGGCGCGTCTTCCGACACATCGCTGGCGCTGCGGTATCGCTCGATCTGATCGATGCGATACAGGGGCACATTCAGACGATCGCCACCCTCGTACTCGATGACCGCGGCTTCGATGGTCGCTTCGCGCACGAAAATCTTTTCGATGCCGCGATAGATGCCGATGCCGTGCTCGAGGTGCACGACGTAGTCACCCGGCTTGAGCGCCCCGATCGTATCGAGCGGCGCACCGGTGCTGTACTTGCGCGTGCGGCGCAGCCGGCGATCACGACGAAAAATCTCGTGATCGGTGAGCACGCGCACGACGTTCGGAATAATGAATCCGCCGCCCAACACGCCAATGGCGAGCGCTGCCGACAGCGCGCCGTCTTCGCTGAGCAGTTCATCGAGACGCTCCACCTGACCGGCGTTGTCGCACAGGATGATCGTGGGCAACCCATCGCGCTGCAGCTTGCGTAGCACGCGCAGATCACGCGAGATCGATTCCGGTGGACGAGTGGCAAACGCCACGTCGGGCTCAGGCCCTTGCGGCTGGAGGTCGGCCGACGACGCACTGACGGCCCGCTGGGGCGGCGGCGCGATGCGTATCGTGCCGAAGCGCGCCAGCGTGGAGGCCATCTCGGGCGGCGGCACGAACAACCGCTCGCGACGCACCCACTCTTCGCCGCGACGACGCGCCAGTTCGAGATGGTGCGCGGCCTCATCCCACGTGCGCACCAACTCGGCAAGCACCGACGTGCCGGCGGGCATGATAACCACCGCATCAGGCGGCCACAGCGAGGGCAGCGACACCCGTTCGGCGGCGCCATCGTCGTCGCGCACGCGACCATCGACCGGCAGGATCAGCGCGAGTTCGGCGTCGCGCGTGCTGCGCTGCGAATTGAG
>CAITQY010000184.1 GCA_903894655.1 uncultured Gemmatimonadota bacterium | reverse complement strand
TCGTCGGCGGCGTGTTGGCGCTCCCGCGGGTACTGCCGCCGGTGCTCGCGTGGCTTGCCACGAAGCGAGGCACGCCACCGGCCACCAGGCAGTTATCGGCGAAAACGCTCTGGGCGGCAGCGGCCATGAACGCGGTATCGTGGCTCGGGTATGGGTTGGCGTTTGCGTTGTTTTCCCGCGGTGTCACCCCACGAATCAGCGGCGATCCGGCCCTATTCATCGCAGTATTCACCGCGTCGTACCTCATCGGATACCTTGTCCTGTTTTCCCCAGGGGGATTGGGATTCCGCGAGGCGGCGCTGACCGTTTTTCTGGTGGGGGTCGGTGCCGCGGGGCAGGGGGACGCCGTGATTCTCGGCGTCACATCGCGAGTCTGGTTGACCGTGCTCGAAGTCCTGCCGGGGCTCATCAGCCTCCTCTTCCTTCCGGCTTCGCAGCGCGCCGCGCTGCCGCGCGCCGAATGAGCGGTTCCGCTTCGAACGTGCTCACCGATCACCTCTCCTGTCTTCTCGATGGCTCGCTCTGACGCGACCATTGCAGCGCCACCGACACCACGCTTCCCCTTAGCCTGGGCTGCGCTCGTCTGCTTTGCCGCAACGATGCTGCTGGCGTGGCCAGCGCTTGGCGGCGCCTTTCTCGTCAATCCGAATTCGGATCAGTACATCGCCGGCTATTCCTTCCGTGAGTTCGCAGCGCGTGCGCTACGGGATGGACAAGGGTTCCCGCAGTGGAATCCATATCAGTTCGGCGGCATGCCGTACATCGCGGCGATGCACGGAGACATTTTCTACCCAACGTTCCTGCTGCGTTTGGTGCTGCCCACCGACATCGCGATGACGTGGGGCTTCGTGCTCCATATGATCCTCGCCGGCGTCTTCACCGTCGGGTTCCTCCGGGCGGCCGGTGTTCGGTTCTACAGCGCGATCGTGGGCGGCATCGCGTATCTGCTCAGCGGGGCCGTCGCATCCTACGCGTCGCCAGGACACGACGGAAAGCTCTTTGTCAGCGCGCTGCTACCCGCCGCCCTCTGGACCCTTGTTCGCGGTATGCGCGATGGCCGGCGCGGCGCCTGGGGGCTGCTCGCGTTGATTGTCGGCTTGGCGGTGCTCTCGCCGCACCCGCAACTCCTGCAGTACCTGCTGCTCACGTGCGGCGCCTACGCCGTGTTTCTCGCGCTCCGTCCGCGGAGTTTGGCCTCCGATTTTCCAGTTTTCGCCCGCGACGCGAATCCGTCAAGCCCGCTCCCCCGGCTGGTCTTCGCACTCGGTGCGGTGGTCCTCGGTGCCATGATGGGCGCGGTCCAGTATCTCCCCGTTCAGGAGTACGTGCCTTGGTCACCCCGGGCGGGCGGGAAGGACTACGCCTACGCCACGAGTTTTTCGTTCCCCCTCGAAGAAACCATCAACATGTATCTCCCGCAGTTCTCGGGCATCCTCGAGCACTACTGGGGCCGGAACGGTATTCATTTCCACAGTGAGTACATCGGCGCGACGGTGCTCGTGCTGGCGCTCTTCGCGTTCGGCGGAGGACTCGTGAACCGGCATCGTTCGCACGCCTGGTTCTGGCTGGGGGTGCTGATGGTGTCGCTCCTCTGGGCCTGGGGCGGCCACACGCCGTTCTACCAGTTGGTGTATGCGGTCATTCCGGGCTCCAAGTTTTTCCGAGCGCCGAGCACCATCCTGTACGTGAGTGCCTTCGCCTGCGCGGTGCTTGCCTCATTTGGTGCGGAGCGGGTGCTCGCGGGGAAGGGGACCATCCGATACGCGATCGGCTGGGCAAGCCTCGCGATGGTGGTTGCCGTACTCGCCACCTCGGGTGCCTTCACGAACCTCGCGATGTCGCTCATGGGCGACGGGCGCGGAGACCTGATCGAGGCCAACCGTTCCAGCGTCGTCGCCGGCGCCTGGAGATCGGCCGTTGCCGTACTCGCGCTAGTCGGGCTCATGCTGGCCGTAGCGCGTGGTGCACTCAAAGCGGCCGTGGCCGGTTGGATGCTCGCGGCCCTCGTCGCCCTAGACCTGTGGAGTGTGGAGCGCTCCTACTGGACTTTCTCGGCCCGCGCTGACCAGCTCTACGCGGAAGACGACATCATCCGTTTTCTAAAGTCACAGCCGGAACCGGCCCGAGTCATCGCGATTCCGCTCGGCGACAACATGGCACCGCATGATCCGTTTGTGCTCGGCGACGCCCTGATGCACCACGGAATTCGTGGCGTCCTTGGGTACCATGGCAACGAGCTCGGCCGTTACCAAGAGCTCTACGGCAAGAGCGAGGGGTTCCAATCGATCGCCAATCCGAACTTCTGGTCACTCACCAACGCGCGCTTCTTCTACACCAACACGCCGCGATTGCCGTTTCAGGGAGCGAGGCTGGCCGCCGGGCCCGTACGCAACGCGGCGGGCACAATGACCTATCTTTACGAGTTACCCGGTGATCACCCAGCCGCTTGGATCACGCCCCTCATCTTGCAACTCGACGATCCGACCACCAAAGCGACGGTGCTCAACCCGTTGTTCGATGTGAAGCGGGTGGCGATCTTTGACAGGGCCTCGACCGTCGAGGCCAGGCCGGTCAACTCGCTGGTGCCTGAGCCCGCTCCGTTCGGCCTCGAAGTGACGCGGTATCAAGCTGGGGCCATCGACATCACACTTGGTGGACCAGCGCCAGCTGGCAGCGCGTTGATCGTGTCTGAAAATTACTATCCTGGTTGGACCGCGAGGGTGGACGGAAAGCCTGCCACCATCGCGAGGGCCGACTATACACTTATTGGCGTGGAGCTACCCACGGGTGCGAAGTCCGTGCAGCTCCGCTTCGACAGCGTACCATATCACACGGGGAAGTTGTTGACTTTGCTGGCACTTGGCGCGGCGTTGCTCTGGTGGATTCTCGGGTTCGCGTTCGACCGGAAGGCCGTGTCTGCGGCCGACGTACTCGCAGCGTGAGGCGAACCTCGTGACCAGAATGCTGACTCCGGCTCGTGGCTCACTCGCGCTGGGCGAGCGAGCCCTTGTGATCGTCCCGACCTACAACGAGAGCGAAAACGTCACCCGCATCGTCCCGCTCATCCTCGCTCAGGATTTGCGGCTCGAGGTCTTGGTGGTCGATGACAATTCCCCAGACGGGACCGGACGGCTCGCCGACGGGCTGGCGGCCGCCGATCCACGGGTACATGTCCTACATCGCGCGGACAAAGAAGGACTCGGCCGGGCATATCTGGCAGGGTTCAAGTGGGCTCTCGCGCGCGACTACGCCTTCATCTTCGAGATGGACGCCGACTTCTCGCACGATCCCGGTCATTTGCCTGAGTTCCTCGCCGCGATCCGCGACACCGATCTAGTGCTCGGTTCGCGGTACCGCGACGGCAAGGTGACCGTGGTGAATTGGCCGATGACGCGACTGATGCTGTCGTACGGCGCCAACATCTATGCGCGCGCCGTCACGGGACTTCGACTGGGCGATGCCACCGGCGGCTTCAAATGCTTCCGCCGCGAAGTATTGATGGCGATCCCTCTGGATCAGGTGCGGTCGAACGGATACGCCTTTCAGATCGAGATGAGCTTCCGGGCGTGGAAGCGCGGATTCCGCATCAAGGAGATGCCGATCGTGTTTCACGACCGCACAGAAGGTGAGTCGAAAATGTCCAAACGGATCGTGCGTGAGGCGATCTGGATGGTATGGCGGCTTCGATGGTGGGCGATCACGGGGAACGCCTGATGTCGCCGGGCTCGGCGCTCCACGGCATCCCGTTCGTCAAGATGACGGGATCCGGCAATGACTTCGTGTTTTTCGACGGCCGTCATGTGTCGCTCGAGCGTGTGACATCACCTGAGATAATCCAGTCTATCTGCAATAGGCACAATGGCATAGGCGCTGACGGCATTGTTATTCTCGAGCCAGCGCTCCCCAGGGCGGATGTGCGAATCCACTACTTCAACAGCGATGGCACGCCCGCCGATCTGTGCGGGAACGCCACGTTGTGCTCGACGGCCATGTCCGCGATGCTTGGCCTGGCGGGGGATTCGGGGATGACGCTAACCACCCCAGCCGGGCTCATCTCGAGTCGGATTGTGGCAGGTCTTCCCGAGATCGACCTGCAGCCGGTGACGTCGATTCGGGCCGACATGCCGATCGATCTGATGCCCGGGGAGCAGCGCATCGGCTTCGCCGTGGCTGGCATTCCGCACGTCGTGATCCTCTGCGCGGACGCCGATCAGGTGGATGTGGAAGGTCGTGGACCGCTGCTGCGCCGACACGAGGCCTCGGGTCCCTTGGGTGCGAATGTGAACTGGGTGTCGCCGATGCCAAACGGCCACTGGCGGTACCGAACGTTCGAGCGCGGCGTGGAAGGCGAGACCTTGGCATGTGGAACCGGAGCCGTTGCAACGGCTGTACTCCTGACCAGCTGGGGGCTTGCGGCGGCGCCAACCGTGACGATCCGGACGAGCTCCGGGCGAGACCTCAACGTACGCTTGTCGACGACAACGGAGCCGCTCGCTGGTTACCAGCCCACACTGCGCGGCGAGGGTCGCGTGGTGTTCCGCGGGGTGATCGAGTCGATCTGCGCGGATGCAGCGCGATGACTGCGCAGCCTCCAGCCGCGATGCGACCTGGCCTTTGAATCCCATGCGGTCCACATCGCTCAATCGATGTGGGAAGGTGGACAGATTTACGTTTCGTGAGGTTTGGATTCC
>CAITQY010000183.1 GCA_903894655.1 uncultured Gemmatimonadota bacterium | reverse complement strand
TGACCACGTGAACAACGTGGTGTACCTCCGCTGGATCTTCGACGTGGCGCTGGCCCACTGGAATGCCAGTGCCTCCGACGAGATGAAGCAGATGTACGGCTGGGTCGCTACGCGCCATGAAATCGACTATCGCCGCGAAGCGGTGCTGGGCGACCCGATCGTGGCCCGGACGTGGATCGGCGCCGTCGATTCCCGGCGCTTTGAGCGGAATACCGAGATCGTGCGGACATCAGATGATCACGTGCTGGCCCGCGCTCGGTCGCTGTGGACACTGATTTTGCGCGACACGGGGCGGATCACCCGTATCCCGTCGGACATGACCGCGCTCTTCTCGGCGTACATGCACCCGGCCTAAGCCGAGTCGGCCTAGCCGAGTTACGGCTGCCGGGCGAAGGCCCGTGAGCCGGTGTACAGGAACGCGGCCCGGCCGTTCTCGGAGCGAACGTAGATGTGGCGCGCGGCGCCCTGCGGCGGGGTGACCAGCAGTTCGTTGGCACCCACGAGTTTCGCGTTCATCACGGCATCGCCCTGTTTCACCCTGAGCGCGCCGTCCTGCTCGAGTACTTCGAGCACGTTCCGCCCCTGCGCGTAGCGACCGACCAGCGCGGCGCGCTCGGCGGCGTTGGCCTCACGCGGCGCGGGGGCCGAGACCTTGGGCTCGGAATAGCCGACCGCCAGTTGCAGCGCCGCCGACTCGATGGCGTCGATGCCGGCGCCCGGTCCGTTCACGAGCACGATGACGGCCGCCTTGCGGTCGGGGAGCATCCTGATGCTCGCGTTGTAGCCGTTGATCGAGCCGCCGTGCGTCCAGACGCGATCCGTACCCGAGCGACCGACGACCAGGCCATAGCCGTACATCGCCGAATCGAGTCCCGAGCCGCCTGGATGCGCCACGTAGCCGGTGGTCACGCGGCGCACGGCGCCGGCCGAGAAAGCCTGTGCGCCGTCAATCATGCCGCCGTTCATCAGGGCGATTGTGTAGCGCGCTAATTCCGGCGCGGTGGCGAAGAGGAATCCGGCGGCCCACTGCGCAGTATTCTCGGGCATCGGTCGCACGATCTGCATGGCGCTGGCAATGCCCTTCGTGTCGGCCTCATGCCCCATCGCGATCGGATAGGTGAGCGCTTCGAGTGGCTTGAAGGTGCTGAGGCGCATGCCGGCGGGGCGCATCACCAGCGACTC
The DNA here is from genome assembly GCA_903894655.1 of uncultured Gemmatimonadota bacterium. Taxonomy (GTDB): domain Bacteria; phylum Gemmatimonadota; class Gemmatimonadetes; order Gemmatimonadales; family Gemmatimonadaceae; genus Gemmatimonas. The sequence continues at coordinate 415 of CAITQY010000183.1, read as the reverse complement.
CACCAACGTCGCGAAGCGCTGTTTGCCGGCCACCTCGCCCACGTACCCCGCCATCGAGATGCTGGGGTTCGAGTACGAGAAGGTGCGTCCCGGCTCGGTGTAGAACAGGGTGTCACTCACTTCGCGCATCACTTCGCCGAGGGCGCCTTCCCCCATGCGGCCGTAGGGGACGGCGTTGTCGAGCCACCCGGCGCTGTGCGTCATGAGCTGTTGCGTGGTGACGGCGCCGACGCGTTTGCCTTTGAGCGACGGGACGATCTCGCCGATCGGCGTCGTCATATCGATGCGCTTCTGCTCGGCCAGCTCGGCCAGCATGGTGCCGGTGAACATCTTGGTGACCGAGCCGACGCGCAGCAGCATGTCGGGCGTCATGCGCTGCTGCGTTTCGACGTTGGCAAGGCCGTAGCCCTGCGCG
>CAITQY010000182.1 GCA_903894655.1 uncultured Gemmatimonadota bacterium | reverse complement strand
TACGTCGCGCCCGGGGATCCCGTACAGGCGATGGTGGGCGAACGCGCCGACCCGGCCACGATTGCGCGGCTCCGCGCCGAGCTCCGCCTCGACGACCCACTGCCCGCGCAGTTTCTCCACTATGCCAGCGGCGTGCTGCAGGGCGACCTCGGCCGGTCGTACGTGACCAATCGACCGATCATCAGCGACATCGCCGAACGTTTTCCGCGCACGCTGCTACTGGCCACGGCCGCCATGCTCCTGGCGACGATCTGCGGCATCACCATCGGCGTGCTCGCCGCCGTGCGCCCGAACGGCTGGTTCGATCGACTCGCGCTGGCTACGACCTATCTCGGCATCTCGTTCCCCGTGTACTGGATCGGCCTGCTGTTGATCGTGCTTTTCGCCGTCACCCTGCGATGGCTGCCGGCCTCCGGGTACGGGAGCATCGAGTTTCTGATCCTCCCGGCGCTGGCGCTCGGCTCGCGCTCCATCGCCTACCTCGCCCGCGTGACGCGCTCGTCGATGCTGGAGGTGTTGGGCGCCGACTTCGTACGCACCGCACGCGCCAAAGGACTGACGGAGTCAGGGGTGATCCTCCGCCACGCCTTACGCAACGCGCTGATTCCCGTGATCACCGTGATCGGCCTCGACTTCGGTGCGTACCTCACCGGCAGCATTCTCACCGAAACGATCTTCAGCTGGCCAGGCATCGGCCGCTACGTGGTGATGGCCATCTCCCGACGCGACCTGCCCGCCGTGCAGGGATCCGTGCTATTCCTGTCGATCGTGTTCGTGCTGGTGAATCTGGTCACGGATCTGGCGTACCAGAAAGCGGATCCGCGAGTACGGGCGTGAGGGTGGTGCTGGTGCTCCGCCGCGGATGCCATGTGGGGGGATAGCCCGAGGTTCGCGCGAAGCTCGCGAAGGGCCGCGAAGGTTCGCGCGAACCGCAGAGCCGTCAACGAACCAGCCGTCTACCCGCAAGCACTCCACCCAGCACTCAGTCGTCCTTCTGCCCGAACACCGCGAGATTCGACGAGTGGCCCGGCGCGACTTTCTTGTCGGGATAAATCCAGTGCACCGCCTGATTCACCGCGATCGCCGCTTCCGAGAAGCCGGACGCGATCAGCTTGAGCTTACCCGGGTACGTGGTGATGTCGCCCGCGGCGTACACACCAGCGCGCCCCGTTTCCATGGTCGTGGAAACCTTGATCTCGTCCTTCTCGATGTCGAGGCCCCACTCCAGCAGGGTGCCAAGGTCGGACACGTAGCCGAGCATCGGCAGGATCGCGTCGCAGGCCATCTCGCGCGTTTCCTTGGTCTTCACGTCCTTCAAGCGCACGCCCGTGAGGCGATGCTCGCCCATGATCGCATCGATTTCGTGGAACGTGTGCACCGCCACGTTGCCATCAGGGGCCGCGGCGGCCGCCTGCACTTCCGACACCGTCGCGGCATGGGCACGGAACCGGTCGCTGCGGTGCACCAGCGTGACCGACTTCGCCTTGTCGCGCAGCTGCGCGCACCAGTCGAACGCCGAGTCGCCGCCGCCGATGATGAGCACATCGCGATCGCGATACGCCTCTGGCGTAGAGACCAGCGCATCGACGCCGCGGCCGTACCATTCCGCCGCGAACGCCTGCGGCAGCTTGCGTGGGCTGAAGGCGCCAATGCCGGCGGCGATCACCACCGCGCGCGTCGGAAACCGGTCCGTCTCCGTAACCAGCACGAAGTGTCCGTCCTCTTCCTCGAGCCCGACCACAGGCTGGCCCAGGTGCGCTGGGATGCCCGTCTCCTGATGGAACTGTCTGGCCTGCTCCGTGAGATTCCGGACGAGATCTTTCGCCAGCACCCGCGGATAGCCCGCCACGTCGAAGATGTATTTCTCCGGGTACAGGGCCGAGAGCTGACCGCCGAGCTCCGGGAGCGCATCGACGATCTGGGCCGACGCGCCGCGCATGCCGGCATAAAACAGGGCGAACAGACCCGTGGGGCCGCCGCCGATGATTGTGAGGTCGCGAATAGGATGGGACGTCATTTCGAAAAACTAACCACTATGAGTAGGGAGTAGTGAGTCAAAGTTTCGAGTCGGGAGTCCAAATCCACGACTCCAAACTTTTACCCAAAACTCCAGACTCACCGTTTAGCTTTTCGGGATGAAGATCTACACCCGAGCAGGTGACGAGGGCGCGACCGCCCTCTTTGGTGGCGGCAAGGTCGGCAAGGACCACCCCCGCGTCGAAGCGTACGGCGACGTCGACGAACTCAATGCATCCCTCGGCCTCGCGCGATCGATCGACATGATGCCGCGGATCGACGAAGTGCTCGTGCCGGTACAGCGCGACCTCTTCGCCATCGGCGCGCTGCTGGCGACACCCGATCATGAGAAGATGAAGGAGCAGCTTTCCAAGGCGCGCATCGACGAACAGCGCATCGAGGAACTCGAGCGGGCCATTGACGCCTGCGAGGCGGAGCTGGACCCGCTCACCAGCTTCATCATTCCCGGAGGTACGCCGAAGGCAGCCGCGCTCCATGTAGCGCGAACCGTTTGCCGACGGGCCGAACGGCGGGTGGTGCACCTCACGGCGGAAATCGACCTGCCCACCATGGTCGTGGTGTACCTGAACCGTCTGTCCGATCTCCTGTTCATGCTCGCCCGCGTCGCCAACAAGCGCGCCGGAGCGGGCGAGGTGACCTGGTAGTGACCAGCGCGCATCCCGAACCGCTGCAGTTGCCGCTGCCGTATCCGGTGTACTGCCGGTCCGGGGTGCGGCAGTGCATCGGGGAGATTGCGCAGCGGGCAGCCCCGTCGCACCGCGTGGCGGTGATCAGCGACACCACTGTCGCGCGCTGGCACGCCGACGCGATCACGGCCCAGTTCCCGGCCGATCGCACGCGTCTGTTCACCATCCCTCCCGGTGAGCAGGAGAAGACGCGCGCGCGGTGGGCCGAGCTCACCGACGCCCTGCTGGAATGGGGCGCCGGGCGCGACACCACCGTCGTCGCCGTGGGCGGTGGCGTGATCGGCGACCTGGCCGGCTTCGTGGCCGCGACCTTCATGCGCGGACTCCCCGTCGTGCAGGTGCCGACCACCTTGCTGGCCATGGTCGACGCCTCGGTCGGCGGCAAGACCGCCGTGGATACCCCGTTCGGCAAGAACCTCGTCGGCGCTTTTCATAATCCGTCGGCCGTGGTCATTGACCCCGAGGTACTCCTCACGCTCCCCGAGGATGTGCTGCGCAGCGGGATCGCCGAAATGATCAAGCACGGCGTCATCGCCGACGGGCCCTACTTCGACGCCGTCCTCCAGTTCGCCGGCGCCGCCCGCGACCACGGCGCCTCCGCCCCGAACTTTGCCGCCACGATCACCACGCTCATTACGGGTAGTGTTCGGATCAAGGCCGACATTGTCGCCGAAGACACCCGCGAGGGCGGACTCCGGCAGATC
>CAITQY010000181.1 GCA_903894655.1 uncultured Gemmatimonadota bacterium | reverse complement strand
GGGTTGGTGCCGAGTGTTCCACCACGGGTCGATGGCCCTGGTGATCCCACCGGATGCGGTGATGTCTGGGGCGCGACCCATTTCTCGCGGCTGCTTGCCGGTGATATGTTGACGGATGCGATCGCGGCGGCCAATCAGGCCGCCTCGCGCAATGTCGAGCATCGTGGAGCCACCGGGCTCGCGAATCATCTTCGCGGAGAGCTGAGTCTTTCGTGACGACTGTCATCAGCGTGCCGCCCTCCCTCGATGAGCACACTGTCGAGCAGGTCTTCGAGCAGTTGGCGTTGGTTCCCGACGGCGACAAGATCCTCGTCGACGCGCGTCATGCGCGCTGGGCGTCGCCGTTCGGGTTGACCGCACTGCTGTGTGTCGCGCAGTCGCGTGCCGACCGGATGGGGTTCGCGGTGCCCGAGCATGCGGACACGGTGTCGTACTGGTCGCGCGCCGGTTTCTTCCGTCATGCGGCTGAGTTGTACGACATGCATGGCACGGTGCCGCGGGCGCGTGACGCGCACGAGTCGGATGTGCTGCTCGAAATCACGCCCATCACGAAGAGCGACGACGTGCACGGCGTCGTGGGGCGCATTCAGCAGAAGGCCGCCGACATCCTGCACGGCCAGCTCAATCTCGATACCGCGATTACCGGCGCGTTCGGTATGACGCTCAGCGAATCGTGCCAGAACATCGTGGAGCACGCCGGCCTAGGTGGCTGGGTGGCGGTGCAGGCGTACAAGTACGCCCGTCGCCTCGGGCGTCGGGTGGTCGTGATCGCGGTGTGCGACGCCGGCGTGGGCTTTCGGAAGTCCCTGGAGAGCTCGCCGGGACATCGCCGCAGCGATCGGTGGGATGATGCGATGGCGCTGGAAGATGCGGTGCTGCGCGCCGTGAGCCGCTTTCGTCATGGCGACAAGGGGCGTGGCCAGGGTCTGGCCGGCATCCGGCGTTTCGTGGGACGCTGGGACGGCAAGCTGTCGGTGCGCAGCGGCACCGCCCGTATTGCCATTACACCCGAGTGGGATGAAGACGTGCCGATGACCGAAGGCCTGCCCTTCTTCCCGGGCGCCCAGATGCAGGTCACGATTCCCGAGCGTCTCGGCGATGCCCCGGTGCGGCCTCGCAGTGCCGGCGCGTCGCGCGCCCGCGCTCGGGGTACGCTGTGAGCGCCCGATGAGCATGAATATCGACGTCGGGACCGTGCTGCGCGGCACGGTGTGCGACCTGTACTCGAATCTTGTCACGCGTCCGACCGGCGCGGCGGTACGCACGGCGATCGAAGAGCAGGTCACCGAACTTGGCGCCTCGGTGGTGACCACCATCGATTTCTCGCAGGTCAATCTGCTGGATTTCTCGTGCGCCGACGAGATCGTGGCCAAGCTGCTGCTGCGCTACGCGAGCGACGACGGCCTGCCGGGATTCCTGACCTTTCGCGGGATTCACGAGGGCCACATCGACCCGATCGAGACGGTCCTCGAACGTCACGCGCTGGCGTTGGTATCATGGCATGAGGGAGCGGCCGAACTCTTCGGCTCGGTGGACGAGGACGAGCGACGGCACTGGGAAGCCGTGCGCGATCACGGACCGATCTGGGCCGAGGCGCTGGCCCCGATACTGGCGGTGACCGAGGCGTTTGCCGCGGTGCAGCTGGACCGGCTTCGGGGCCGACGCTTGATCATGCGACGGGACGACGGATTCACGGTGCCGGGCACCGTGGCGAGGGCGACATGAACAACGAAGACAAGGCCAAAGCCCGCAAACTGGGGATGTTCAGCGGGTTCTCCCCGGTGCTGCAAGTCGTGGGATTCATCAGCAGCCGCCCCGGCGACGCCGAACGGGGGCCGATGGTGCGCCTGCGCTCGGATGATGCCCTCGTGCGGCTCGTGACGGGACACGAGCTGGTGCGTGTGGTATCGGATCGACGCTCTGAACTGGCCGAGCTGCAGATCGACGACACGTTGCCTCGCGGCGGGTGCGTCCTGCGGGATGTGGTCGGGGCGGCTCCGTCCGAACTCGTGCGCGTGATCAAGTTGGACACCGACTCGCGGACGCGCGTCTGACCACGTCCGGCCCGCCGTCGGCCAACTCGGCCTCCCTTCCGCATCCAACCCGCCGTGCCAGACATGCGTGACATCGACGTGATGCCCCCCATGCCGACTGACAACTCGGTGGAGCGTCAGCTGGCGCAGCTGGATCGGACCGAGTCAGCGCTCGTGCTGGCCAGCGGCATGGCCGCGGTGGCCTGTACGATGGTCGCCCTCCTCCGGCCCGGTGATCACCTGCTGGCCAGTCGCTGGCTGCGCCCCGAAACGCGCTGGTTCTTCGAGCATGAGCTTCCCGCGCTCGGCGTTCAGGTGAGCTTCGTCGATCCCACGGAAACGCGTGGATGGCGACGAGCCCTCACGCGGACCACGCGCCTCGTGTATCTGGAGTCGCCGGTTGATCCGACCACGCGCATCGTGGAACTGAGGCCGGCCCGCGCCTTGACGCAGGAACTCGGGCTTGCACTCGTGGTTGATGCCACGCTGGCCAGCCCCATCAATTTTCGGCCCGTGGAGCATGGCGCCGATGTGGTGCTGCACGCCGCGAGCATGTTTTTGGACGGACTTGGTGACGGCTATGCCGGCGTCGTGTGCGGCAGCGACGCCGTGGTCGACGAGGTGCGCACGAAAATGCGCGCGTGGGGCGCCGAGCCGCATCCCGTGGCCGTGCAACAGTTGGCCCGCGGACTGCAGACGCTCGCCGTGCGAGTCGCGAAGCAGAATGCCACGGCGATGGTGGTCGCCCAGTGGGCCGCCTCGCAGATCGTGAATGATGGCGCCGCGCACGATGGCGCTGTGCAGGTCGTGCGCTACCCCGGCCTTGCCACGCATCCCGATCATGCGGTGGCCACTGAGTGCTTCTCGGGGTACGGCAACCTGATCGCGATCACCCTGGCGGGCGGCGACGCCGCCGTCGGCGAGCGACTCCGTCGGTTGCAGCAGATCCGTGTGTATGACGCCGAGCGGGCAGCGCGAACGGGCGGTGTGGAGTCGGTGGCGAGCGCACTTCCCGACGGAGCCATCCGGCTCAGGATCGGACTCGAGGATGCGTCGACACTGATCGGCGATCTCACTCAGGCATTGGAGTAGATGGTGTCCGGCATTCTTCGCCTGACGAACGTCAGCAAGGAGTACCCCCGATCCGGCGCGGCCCTTCGCGACATCTCGTTCGAGATGCAGAAAGGCGAGTTCGCCTTTTTGGTGGGACATAGTGGTGCGGGCAAGAGCACCCTGCTGAAGCTGTTGTCGATGGCCGAACGCCCGACCACGGGCGAGATACGCATCTCCGGCTTTTCGAGTCTGTCGATCAAGCCACACGAAATACCGATCCTGCGTCGCCGGCTCGGTATCGTCTTTCAGGATTTTCGACTGCTGCCCGATCGGACCGCCGAGCAGAACGTGGCGTTCGCCATGGAAGTCACGGGCGCCCTACACGACCAGATCCGCCCAAAAGTCGCACGGCTGCTCACGCAGGTCGGTCTGGCCTCGAAGGCCACAGCGTTCCCGCACGAACTTTCCGGTGGTGAACAACAGCGCGTCGCCATTGCCCGGGCGCTGGCCAACGATCCGCTCGTACTGCTGGCCGACGAACCCACGGGCAATCTCGACGACCGCGCCACGCACGCGATCTTCCTGCTGCTGCGCGAGATCAATGCCCAGGGCACCGCCGTGCTAATGGCCACGCATGACGTCGCCATGATTCAGCGGTCGAATCTGCGCTTTCTCGAACTCGATCACGGTGAGCTGGTGCACGACGGCACCGATGTGGCACGACTGCTGGCCGACATGCGAGGTCGCCGATGAGGCTGGCCCTCCGTGAAGTGCTCCTGGCGTTCAAGCGCGCGCCGCTGCTGGCGATGCTGGGCGTGACCACGATCGCGTTCTCCCTGTTCGCCTTCGGACTGTTCGGACTGGTGGCGATCAACATCAAGTCGGCGCTGCTCGAGATCGAGGATCGCGTCGAGATTCGCGCGTTCCTGATCGACGGCGCGAAGGACGCGCAGGTGGAACAGCTGATGCAGGGGATCACCAAGATCCCGCAGGTTGCCGACGTCGGGTATGTGAGCCCGGACTCGGCGCTGCAGCGCGCACGCGCAGAGCTCGAGGAATTCCGCGACGTGATGGAAGGTGCGATGCTGCCGGGCTCGGTGGAGCTGCGTTTGAAAGAAGGCGCGCGCGACCCCGAAACGGTGCAAGCCATTGCGAGGCGCCTGCAGACGTACCCGGTGGTGGAGGAAGTGCGCTACGGACGCGAATGGGTGGAGAAGCTCTATCGCATCCGCAACATCGCCGGCATCGCCGGAACCGTGCTCGGCAGCGTGTTCGCACTCGTCGCAATCATCATCATCGGATCCACGATCCGCATGGCAATTCTGGCGCGCACGAAGGAGATCGAGATCATGCGACTGGTTGGCGCGACGAACCATTTCGTGCGGCTGCCGTATCTGATTGACGGCACGCTCAAGGGACTCGCCGGCGGCGCCATTGCGGCGCTGCTATCATGGTCCGCCGTGCAGCTCGTCTCACAGAACCTCATTGCGGCGCAGTTCTTCAACGCCGAACAGGTCGTGCTTGGCATTGCCGCCGGTGGCGTGCTGGGTCTCGTGGGTAGTTGGGTGTCGGTGGGTCGCCACCTGCGCCGCGTGTGGCGCGACGCGTAGTGGCGCGACGCGTAGTGGCGCGGGGCGCCCTGGCGCGACTCTTCGCGTTGACGGTGGTCGGAGCCATACTGGGAGGCTCCCCGTCCGTTGCGCGGGCGCAAGCCACGGGCGCGCCAGAGCAGCGACTGCGTCAGCAGCAGGACGAGCTCGGCAAGTTACGGAAGGAGCGCGCTGACCTCGAATCGAAGATGGCCGAGTTGCAGCGCAGTGCACGCACGTTGTCCGATGAAGTGAACAATCTCGAGGCGCAGCGCAAAACGACGGCGCGTCTCGTGGGCGCGCTGGATCAACAGCTCGAGACGATCAATACCGAAGTCGTCAAGGCCGGTTCCGGCCTGGCAAAGGCAGAGAGCGAGCTGGGGAACAAGCGCTCCGCCTTGCAACGTCGCATGGGGGAGATCTACAAGCGCGGCAGCCTCTACGACGTGGAGGCAATGTTGTCAGCGCAGTCGTTCGCCGGCTTGGTGGCGCGCTACAAGTACCTGCACGAACTCGCGCTACACGACCGCGGCTTGGTGCGTCGGGTGGAAGGGCTACGCGATCAGATTGTTTCGCAGCGATCGCTGCTTGTGCGCTTGCAGGACGAGGTGGCGCGCAACCGCTCCGAGAAGAACCGCGAAGCGCGTCGGTTGGCCGACCTCGAGTCACGACGTCAGCGCAATCTGACCACCGTGCAGCGCAGCGCCACGCAAACGCGAGAACGGCTCACGCAGCTGGCGCGTGATGAAGCCAAAGTGGCCGGTGTGATCGCGTCGTTGGAAACGGCACGACGTCGGGCCGAGATGTCGCCGAACGCGCGTCCGGCCGCACCATCGAGTATCCGCACGTCGGACCTCGGCAAGCTCGATTGGCCGGTGGACGGCACGATCTTGTATCGCTTCGGGCGCGTAGTCAATCCGAACAACACGACCACCCGCTGGAACGGCATCGGCATTGGCGCGTCGGTGGGCACCACCGTGAAGTCGATTGCCGCCGGCGAGGTTGTGTTGGCCGACAACGTGGGGACGTACGGTCCCACGGTGATCGTGCAGCACGGCGGCGGCGACTACTCGGTGTACGGATCGCTGTCACGTATCGATGTGCGAAAGGGGCAGCAGGTTCCGAAGGGGCAGCTGCTTGGCACCGTGGGCGCGACCGACCCCGACTTGCCGCCGCACCTGCACTTTGAAATCCGCCCGAAGGGGCGGTCGGTGGATCCGCTGGAGTGGCTGCGCGGACGGCGATAACGGCGGAGTGAGGGGTATGGAGAAAGGGTATGGAGTTGATGTGGAGGTGGCGGGGGTTTGGTGATACTGTTGGGCATGCCTGCTAAAAAAACCGCTGCGGCGGCCCCTGCGAAGAAGGTCTCCACCCGAAAGGCGCCCTCGCCGCCTGCCCCGTCGATTACGGCGGACATCGTGGTCGATGCGGGTGACTGGACGAAGGACCGCGCGCCGCTCGGTTCACATGTCTCAGTCGCCGGCGGCACGTGGGAGTCCGCGGCGCGGGCGCGTGAGATCAGCGCGACGGGGGCGCAGATCTTCACCAAGCAGGCGAACCGCTGGCTCGAGCGTGACATCGACGACGCCGAGGCAACGCGGTATCGCACGGCGATGACGGCGACGAAGGTGCGCTGGACGTGTGCGCACGATTCGTATCTGATCAATCTCGCCTCACCTGATGACGCGCTGCGGGCCCGTTCGGTGGAGAGCTTCAGCGCCGAACTCCGTCGATGCCACGCGCTAGGGCTCGACGCGTTGGTGTCGCACCCCGGCAATTTCATGGACGACCGCGCGAGCGGGATTGCGCGCAACGCCGAGGGCATCACCGCCGCGCTCGAAGCCGAAGTGGGGCCCACTCGCTTGCTGATGGAACTCACGGCCGGTCAGGGCACGGTGCTGGGATCGACGTTCGGGGAGATGGCCGACCTGCTGTCGCGCATTCCGGCGGCGCTGCGCCATCGCGTGGGCGTGTGCCTGGACACCGCGCACATCTGGGCCGCCGGCTACGATCTGGTCACCGACTACGACGGCGTGTTCGCGCAACTCAGCGACCTGCTGGGCTTCGAGACACTCGGCTGCCTGCACCTGAATGACTCGAAGGCCAAGCTGGGCTCACATCTCGACCGCCACGAACTGATTGCCGAAGGCACGATCGGCGAAGCGGTATTTCGCCGCATCATGACCGACGAGCGGATGGCCACGATTCCGAAGGTGATCGAAACGCCCAAAGGCGACACGCCGGCGGAGACGGACGGAAGGATGCTGCGGTTGTTGCGAGGGTATGCGGCGGGGTGAACGGCGAACAGCCAACGGCCTAGGAAGCAGGGAGGAGGGTTTCAGGAAGGAGGACGCAGGATCACCACGCTGCGGTCCTC
>CAITQY010000180.1 GCA_903894655.1 uncultured Gemmatimonadota bacterium | reverse complement strand
TCCCGGGTCGACACCCTGCGTGCCGGTCAGCGACCGTGACCAGGGCTCGAGCGTAGACGGGAACAGGGCGTCACCGGCCGCCCGCACCTGCAGCACGATGGCATTCAACCCGGCCTGATCCGCCGCATCAAGAATCAGCGAGAATTCGGTCTGCTGCTGCGCCACCGTCAGACCACTGCGCGACGGCCAGTCGATGTTCGCCACGGTGGCGATCCAGAGCCCGCGGAATTCCCGTGTCACCGCCGGGACGGTGAACGCCACCGGCGGCGGCGGTGGTGGCGCGGTGGGGACCGTGGGGGCCGTGGGCGCGTCACCGGTGGCGCAGGCGCCCAGCCACAGCGCCGACAGCAGAATCGTGGTAGCCCGTGGCAATCGCATGGCATAGCTTCGCCGAGTCCGCAGGGTTTCGGAAGCCTCCTGTCCCGATCGACTCCAACTGGTAATCGCATGATTCACGTCGTGTGTCCTCACCTCCCGCACCGGCCGCACGTGCGTGTGCTGCTGGCGGCAGCGCTTGTGCTCGCGCCCGTGCTGGGCCCCGCGTCACTGCCCGCACAGAAGACGACCCCGGCCGCCAAGTCGACGTCGCCGGCCACCCGCCACGGGTTCTCCCTCGAACGGCTCGCACGGCTCGACACAATGCTCGACGGCGCGGTCGCCGCGAACGAAATCGGGGGCGCAGTCGCGTTGGTGCTGCGCGATGATCGTGTCGTGTACGAGCGGGCCGTAGGGTGGAACGACCGCGAGACACAGCGCCGGATGTCCACCGACGCCATCTTCCGTTTGGCGTCGCAAAGCAAGGCGATCACCAGCACGGCGGTGCTGATGCTGCTCGAGGAAGGCAGACTGTCACTGGCCACCCCAGTCAGCCGGTTTCTCCCGTCGTTTGCCAAAACCACGGTGGCCGTCCGCACCGACACCGGCGTCACCATCGTGCCCGCCCGACGCGCCATCACCATCCGCGATCTGCTCACGCACACGGCCGGCATCTCGTACGGCATGGAGGCGTCGGTCCGCGCCGAGTATCAGGCGCAGGGGCTTGGCCCCGCGGCCGGCCTGGGCTGGTACACTGCCGACAAAACGGAGCCGGTGTGCACCACGATGGATCGTTTGGGCACTCTCCCTTTCGTGGCGCAGCCCGGCGACGCCTGGGTGTACGGCTACAACACGGATATTCTCGGCTGCATTGTGGAGCGCGCCTCGGGCATGCCGCTTGACGTGTTCATCCGGCAGCGGATCACGCAGCCCCTCGGCATGCGCGACACGCACTTCTTTCTCCCGGTCGGGCAACGCGAGCGGCTCGTGACGGTGTACGCCAACGATTCCGGGCGCGTCCGGCGCGCGCCCGAGGGAGCACGCGGGCAGGGGCACTACGTGGACGGCCCGCGGGTCAGCTTCGCCGGCGGCGCCGGTATGATCTCCACGGCGCGCGACTATGCGCGTTTCCTGCAGATGATCGCCCACGGCGGCCGCTGGAATGGTCGGCAGTATCTCGCGCCGCACACCGTGGCCTTGATGACCACCAATCAGGTGGGCACGCTACACGCCAGCACGCTGGGCTTCGGTCTCGGATTCGAAACCGTCGAGCGCTACGGTGCCAGCGGGTCGGCGTCGCCCGGCACGTTCGGCTGGGCCGGCGCCTATGGGTCGAACTACAAGGTCGACCCGGACGAAGGACTCGTGATCGTGGTGCTGATCAATCAGCTCCCGGCCGGCACCGACATCGTCGCGCGATTCCAGACCATGCTCTACTCGGCGCTGGAGGAGTCCCGCGCGCGCCTGCGTTAAGCGACTGCCCTAAGCGCCGGCGCTGACGCTGACGCGGAATGAGCCAGCCTCGACCGCACCACTCGCGGGGGCGGACGACCCACTCCGCGAGGTGACGCTGGTGCGCAGCCCTCCCGCGCACCAGACTTGGCGCCATGCAAATTGGAATCGATCTCGGCGGCACAAAAATTGAGGGGATCGCGCTCGACGCTGACGGTCGCGAACTCGCGCGCGAACGGGTGGCAACCCCACGTGACTATGCCCGGACCGTGCACGACATCGCGGCGTTGGTAGAACGCCTCGAGGCCCACACCGGACGGCGTGGCACGGTCGGGGTGGGGATTCCCGGTGCCGTGGTCCCCACCACCGGACTCGTGAAAAACGCCAACTCGGTCTGGTTAATCGGCCAGCCGCTCGGCGCCGACCTTGCCACCCGCCTCCAGCGCGAAGTACGCCTGGAGAATGACGCGAACTGCTTCGCCCTCTCCGAGGCCACCGACGGTGCGGCCGCTGGGGCGGGCGTGGTCTTCGGGGTGATCATGGGGACCGGCGTGGGCGGTGGCATCATCGTGCGCGGACGCGGCCTCACGGGGCCCAATCTCATTGCGGGCGAGTGGGGGCATAATCCGCTGCCATGGCCACAGCCCGACGAACTCCCCGGCCCCGCCTGTTACTGCGGCAAGACCGGCTGCATCGAGCGCTGGATCTCGGGCCCGGCCGTCGCCGCGGACCACCAACGCGTCACGGGCCGCACTTGCGCCGCGCCGGAGGTCATCGCGGCCGCCGAGGCGGGAGACGTGGACGCCCTGGCAACCCGGGCTCGCCTCGTCGACCGGGCGGCGCGCAGTCTGGCCACCGTGATCAACCTGCTCGACCCGGACGTCATCGTTCTCGGCGGCGGACTATCGAACGTCCCGCGGATCGCCGACGACATCGCGAGGCAATTACCGCCCTGGGTGTTCTCCGACGACGTATGCACGCGCATCGTACGGAATCGGCATGGCGATTCGAGCGGCGTTCGCGGCGCGGCCTGGCTATGGCCCCCGGCGTAGCCGCGCGAAGCTTGTCCGCGGTCCGACCGTGGGATAGCATACGTGGGTACGCAGGTGGCCTATCGTATAACGGCTATTACCTCGGCCTTTGAAGCCGATGATCTCGGTTCGATTCCGAGTGGGCCTATCGACACCGAATAACGCGAATGGCGAGGCAGCGGAACCACCGCGGCCTCGCCATTCGCGTTGTACACGACTCCGCTGCACCGATGACGTGCCGGCGGCCGAAGTTCGGCGCGCCGGCACGCGAGCATCAGAACTGGTAGCGGAGCCCCATTTGCATCTGGTACCGATTCCCGGACTTGATCGTGCGACCGAAGTTCGGGTTTACCCGGTAGCGATACTCACGAGAGGCTTGGTCGAACCCAATGACGTTGAGCAGCGTCTGATTCGCGCCCGGCACGACACGCACCGCGCCCCAGTTGTGATTGATCAGCGCGGCCGCGTTGAACACGTCGAGCGTGAGTTCGGCGCGCTGCCCGCGAATCGACGGCAACTTCTGCGAGAGACGCAGATCGACCTGGGTGACGAACGGATTGCGCACCGCGTTCCGCTCCGCGACCTGGCCGATCGACTGCCGCAGGAAGTCGGCACCGGAGTTGGCCGGATTGGAGTACACCAAGCGCAGCGAGTCGGCAAAGCCGGTACGCAGTCCCGGTGACGACGGGTCGAACACGAACGCGAGGTCGTTCTGGTTGCCGAACGAGCTGCCGGCGCCGACATCGTCGCCGTTGATGTCCTGCGCCACCGTGGCGGACCACGGCGAGCCAGACTGTCCGATTACGCGGGCGCTGAACTGGAAGCCCTTGATCTCGGGGGTCGCGCCGTACAACACGAGCTTGTGACGGAAATCGGTGTTGCTGGCACCCCACGTCGGGATGCGCGGGTCACCGGGCACCGGCGTAAAGACGGAGCTGATGGCGATACAGCAATTGAACGAGCTGTTGTCGCGCGTCTGATTGAACGTGAACGAGCCGCTGATGGAGCCGTTCCGCGGCAAGCGGAGCGCGGCGTCCACGAAGAACGCCTTCTGGTGCTGGGCGGCGTCACTGCGCAACTCGAGCACACGCTGGAACTGCGAGAACGGACGCGCGAGCACCGGGTTGCGACCACCGGCCGCCGTGATGCTGGCGGCGGGCACGAACACCGGACGACCGGCCTCGTTGGCCAGGGTGAAATCCGGCGTTGGCCGCAGGTTGAGGTCGACGTACCGATACAGTTCGCTGGTCTGGGCGTACTGCACCGCGGCACCGAGCGTCAGGTTGCCATTGAACAGGCGGCGCTGGTACGCGAGATCACTCTTCCACGTGCGCGGCACCTTGAAGTCGGGCCCGAACATGTTGATGTACGCCGGCCGCGGGCCGCTTCCGGCGGGAATGCCGGGCGCGTTGGCGAAGGACTGCCGATAGCTGACGAAGTCCGGTGTCGGCACGGCGGCGCCGGTCAACAGCACGTCGGCCAACTGCGAGCCGTCGTTGAGCAGGTTGTTGATGTGCGCCATGTAGTGCGGCTGCGCGGTGAAGTAACCGCTTCCCATGCGCACCAGGTTCTTACCGGCCGCGCCGGGCGTCCACGTGAGCTGCGCGCGCGGCTGGATCGCGATATCC
>CAITQY010000179.1 GCA_903894655.1 uncultured Gemmatimonadota bacterium | reverse complement strand
CTTGGGTCGGCCGAGTCGGTCACGGGGATGCCTGACGGCGTGCTGGCCTGGACGACCACTCGGGCCGACGGGTCCTATGGACTCGGATCCGCGGAACCGGTCGGCGAGGTCATGGAACGGTGGGCGCGGTTGCAAGACGGACTCGCCGCGCTTCGGATTGATCGGCTGGCGACGGCCCATCAGGTACACGGGGCGACCGTCGCACGGCAAGAGGGCGGCTGGCGGGGGTGGCTCCGACTCCGGGACGTGGACGGCCACGTCACCACGTCACCGGGAACGGCGCTGGCCGTCACGATCGCCGATTGCACACCGGTCTTCGTGGCGCACCCCGGCGGCGCGATCGCCGCACTGCATGCCGGATGGCGCGGAACCGCCGCCCGCATTTTGGAGGTCGGTCTCGATGCGCTCCAGACCCTAGGGTTCCCCGCCGATGAATGCATCGTGCATCTGGGCCCGTCGATTTGTGGGCCGTGTTACGAAGTTGGCCCTGAGGTGTTGAGCGCGGTGTACGGGAAGACGGCAACCGAAAAGGGGCACCTCGATGTTCGTGAGGTGCTGCAGGAGCAGGCCTGGCGGCGTGGGGTCAACCACATTTCCTCGAGTCCGGCCTGCACGCGATGCCACGCCGACCGGTTCTTCAGCCATCGCGGCGGAGATCCCGGTCGACAGTTGGGCGTCATTGCGCTCCAGTCATCTTGACCTTGTAGGGGGTGAGGCGTAGGTTGCCTGTCTAAGTAGTAACTCCTTCGTGACTTTCGCCCGCCAAGCGCGGGTGGGTGAAGTGTGGGGATGGTCCCCACACTTTTTTGTTCTTCGGTGTTTGGTTTTTTCTGGTTCTTACTGGAGATGTGCAGGTGGGCGAGATCGTCGAACCCATTGTCGCACAAGAGCTTGACACGCTGGGTTTCGATTTGGTAGAGCTGCGGCGCGGGGGCTCACGCTCTCGTCCGGTGCTCGAGATCCGAATCGACCGGCGCGATGGCACGAAGGTGACGATCGAGGACTGTGCCAAGGCGTCCCGCGCGGTTGAAGCGCGACTGGAAGCCCAGGCGTTGGTCGGAGAGCAGTACGTATTGGAAGTTTCGTCGCCGGGCGCAGACCGGCCGTTGAAAACCGCAGCAGATTGGCGCCGATTCGTCGGACGCCGGGCCACGGTCACGAGCGGCGCGCTGGCGGGGGGTAAACAGGAAGTTGAGATCCTTGCGCTGGATGGCGAGGAAGGCGCCGAAGTCGCGCTGGTGCGTGATCCGAAGGGACGGGAGTTCCAACTCCCGCTCGCCGAGGTCACCCAAGCGCGATTGGCGTTTCACTGGAAACGATAGGGGAGACGGATGGCCGGACCAGCGGAAATTCTCGCAGCATTCCGTGAACTGTCGAATCTGAAGCAGATCACGCGCGAGGAACTGCACGGGCTTCTCCAGGACGGCATTCATGCCGCGCTGGCCAAGAAGCACGGGGCCAGCGTGCAGGCCGAAGTCGAGATCGACGAGGAGAAGGGCGCTATCCGCAGCGTGCTGCTCAAGACGGTGGTGGCGGAAGAGACCGACCCTGCTCGAGAGGCTCCACTCGAAGAGGCGCGGTTCATGGACCCCGAGTTTCAGGTCGGGGACGTGATGGAGATCGAGGTCGATTTCAACGAATTCGGCCGGACCGCCGTGCAGGCCGCAAAGCAGCGCATCGTGCAGCGCGTCCGGGAAGGGGAGCGTACGCGCATTCGGGATGAGTTCGCCGGTCGCGTCGGAGACCTTCTGTCCGGTGAAGTGCAGCAGATCGAGCGTGGAAAGCTGGTCATCATGCTCAACAAGTTCCGTGAAGCGGAAGCCATCATTCCGTATCGCGAGCAGAATCATCGCGAGCACTACCATCAGGGTGAGCCCGTCAGAGCCGTTCTCAAGCGTGTCGAGGATACCCCGAAGGGCCCGCGTCTGATTCTCAGCCGTTCCGATGCACTCTTCGTGCAGGCGCTGTTCAAGCTCGAGGTGCCCGAAATTCAGCAGGGCATCGTGGAGATCAAGGCCGCCGCGCGTGAAGTCGGGAGCCGCACCAAAATCGCCGTTACGTCCCGTGATGACGCGGTCGATCCGGTCGGCGCCTGCGTCGGCCTCAAGGGATCGCGCGTGCAGGCGGTCGTGAATGAGCTCGGTGGCGAGCGTATCGACATCGTGCCGTGGTCGCCTGATCCGGAACGCTTCGCCAAACTGGCGCTCGCGCCGGCCCGCGTGGCGCGCGTCTTCAGTGACGCGATGTCCCGTACCATTCAGGCCGTCGTGGACGAAGACCAGCTCTCGCTGGCCATCGGCCGCAACGGGCAGAACGTCCGGCTCGCCTCCGAGCTCACCGGCTGGAAGATCGATCTGTATTCGAGCCGTGAGTGGATGGAGAAGGGCGGAGAAGCGCCCCTCTTCGCCCCGCTGCCCGAGGAAGAGGAAGCAGATGTGCCGCTCAACGAGATCGAAGGGCTCGAAATCGGTACCGTCGCCGTTTTGGCGGAAGCCGGTCTGTACACCCTCAACGACATTCTCGATCTCGATCGGGACGATCTCCTGCGGTTGCCCGGTATCGCTCCCGAAGAGGCCGATCGGATCATGGCCATCATTGACGAGCTGACGACCGAAGACGAAGGGCAAGCTGGGAGTTCTAGCGAGTGAGTGATGACCCCCGCGAGGTGCCGACGCTCGACGATACCGTGCGCCGAAAGGTGCTCGGACTGATCGGGCTCGGTGCGCGCGGCCGGCTCATTGTGGTGGGCGCCGAACGCGTCGCCATCGACGCAGCAAAAGGGAAAGTGGTGCTGGCGGTGGTCGCGAGCGATGTCTCGCGCCATTCGCTGGAGAAGGTCGTGCCGGTCCTTCGGGCCCGGCGCATCGAAACGTTGGAGTGGCCGAGTGCGGCCGAGCTGGGCGGTGCCGTCGGGCGGGATACGACAGCAGCGATCGGGATAGTAGATCAAGCGCTGGCGCGCGGTATCCGTAGCGCCGTGGCCGGGGCAACCCCGGCAGGCGACGCGACGCGCGTTTCGCGTTAGGAGGACGGGTTGAGCAAGCTTCGTGTGCATGACATGGCGGGTGAGTTCGGTATCTCGGCTGACGAGGTGATCGCGCTACTGCGCCAGATGGACGTTCCGGTCCGCAGCCATTTGTCGCTGCTGACCGACGATCAGGTTTCCCGTATTCGCGCCCGATGGGAGCGCGAAAAGCGCGTGCGCGCCGAAAAGGCGCAGCCCGCTCCGGCCGCCGCTCCTCGGCGCCGTCGCACGGGAGCCGCCGCCGCACCCGATGCTCCCGCCCCTGTGGTTGAGGCAGAAGCGCACGCCCCTGCCGTTCGGCGCCGCCGGGCCGCCGAGGTCGACGCCCACGCTGGTGACGCCCTCGCTGGTGATATCGACGCCCACGTCGCTGACGCCCACGTCGCTGACGGCCACGTCGCTGACGGCCACGTCGCTGACG
>CAITQY010000178.1 GCA_903894655.1 uncultured Gemmatimonadota bacterium | reverse complement strand
GATCCCAGGCCCAGGACCCGCCCCAGCCGAGCACTTCGTACGACCACCACCTGCCGGCGATGATCGCCAGCGACAGAAACGACCACGCGCTCAGCGTCCAGCGTCGGGTCAGTTTGATCCAGTCGGCGCTGTGAATTTCGCCGGCGAGCAACGCGCCCACGGCGAACGCGAACGGCACGGCCATGCCCACGTAGCCGAGGTACAGCAGCGGCGGATGGACCGCCATCAGGATGTGATTCTGCAGGAGCGGATTCGGTCCCGGCCCATCGGCCGGCACGGGCGACACGAGATGCCACGGGTTGGCCGGTCCGACGAGCAGGATGTAGAAGAACAGGCAGATGGTCAGCAGCGCGACCGCCGCCCAGGGCACCAGTCCGCCGTCACGATGTCGATTGCTCCACACCACCACCGCGCTGTACATCGCCATCACCCATCCCCAGAACAGGATCGAGCCTTCGAGCGCGCCCCAGAGCGAAATGACGGTGTAGAACACCGGCGTGGTGCGACTGCCCACCTGCGCCACATAGCCGATGCTGAAATCGTGCGTCACGAGCGCGTAGACCATGACCCCCACGGCCACGGTCAACAGTGCGAAGTTGACGTACACCGCCTGGAACGCGCTCGCCACGAGTTCGGCACGCTGTCGGGTGAGCCCCCAGATCGCCGCGATGATGCCGGCCACCGACATCCCAAGCGCGACCCAGACGGCCGCGAGCCCCAGAATACGCATCACGCGCCGGAACTCCGGATCAGCGTCTTGTCGAGCCGATCCGGATGCGTCTCACCGGCCACGGGTGCGCGGTACTCGTTGGAATGTTTCACCATCAGACTGTGCGATTCGAACACACCAGCCCGCGTGTACTTGCCCTCGACCACTACGCCGATGCCGGCGCGGAACATCTGCGGCGGCGCCCCGGACGAATGCACCATGACTTCACGCGACCCGTCGGTGACGCGGAAGCGCAGGTCCAACGCGTTGGCGTTCCACTGCACCGAGCCGGGTACCACCTGCCCCCCGAGACGCACCGGTCGGCCGACGGCCTTCGCGCCCTTCGCCACCAACTCATTCGGCGTGAGGAAATACACCAGATTCTCCTCCACGCCGCCGTACGCGAGGTAGCCGAAGGCACCGACCAGCACCACGATGGCGGCAATGGCCATGGGCTTGCGAGACGGCGACGGCGTGTAGCGCGGCGCACTCGAAGCGGCGTCGTTCATCGACGCGTTCGTGGAATCGCTCGTCGAATCGCTCGTGGGCTCGTTCGTGGAATCGCTCATCACTTGGTACCAGAAGCAGGGGGCGCCGACAGCGCACGGGTGAGTCGCGCCAATTGCGCGAGACGAATGCTATATCCGATCAACACGACCCACGTGACGGCAAACGCGCCGATCACGTACGGCCAGGAATTCACGACCATACCGTTCATCGCTGTGCCCTCCGGGCAAGTGCAGCCTCGTCGAACTGCCGCTCCAGCACGAACTCGGCCACGAGTCCGCGATGGCGGTACGCGATGAAGACGATCAACACCAGCAGAAACGCGATCGCATTCAGTCGCAGCCCCCACGCATACGTCGGATCCACCGTACTCGGCGTCGACTGCATCTGATGCAGCGTACGCCACCACTTCACCGACATGTACACGATGGGCACGTTCAGCGCACCAAGAATGCCAACCGCCGCACTCCAACGGGCCCGACGCTCGGGATCATCGGTGAGCCCGCGCAGCGCGAGATAACCTACGTACACCAGAAACAGCACGGCGGTCGACGTGAGCCGCGCATCCCAGGTCCACCACACGCCCCAGGTCGGTCGACCCCAAATCGAACCAAGCACCAGCGTGAGCCCCGTCAGCACGGCGCCGACCTCGGCACCGGCCGCCGCCAACAAGTCGGCCCGTTCATCGCGCGTGGCGAGATACCGGACGCTTTGAATAAAGACGAACAGGAACGCGAGAAAGGCGTTCCACGCCGCCGGCACATGCACGTACATGATCTTCTGCAGATGCCCCATATCGCGATCGGGGGCCGAGGCCATGATGAAGTAGGCCTGCGTGATGACGAGGAAGACCGGCGCCAACCAGGTCAGGACGGTCAACCACGTCGCGCGTGGGGTGAGTTCGATGGTCCGTGAAGTCATGGCCAGATGGTTCATCCTTCGATGACGAAAGGAAACGCCCAAGTCGATCCGATCAGGAAAATCACGTCGAACACCGCGAGCAGGCGGATCCAGGCGGCGCTATCACCCATGATATCGCCGACCAGCAGAGCGGCAGTCGCACCGCTGGCAGCGATCAGGACGGGCACGAGCATCGGAAACAGCAGCAACGGCAACAACACTTCGCGCGAGCGGCTCCGGCTCGCCATGGCCGCGTACAGGGTGCCGAGCGACACGAATCCGATCGTGCCCAGCACCAGCACGCCGAGGACCGCGAGCCATTGCTCGGGAAACGCCACGTGATAGAGCACGCCCGTGAGTGGCAAGGCAATGCCTTCCATCAGAAATACGAAGGTGAGGTTCGCCAGCAACTTCCCCACATAGATCGTCCAACGTTCACCAGGATACAGCAGCAACTGCTCGAGCGCTCCCGCCTCCAACTCGAGCTGGTACGAGCGGTTGAAGGCCAGTACCCCGCTGAACAGAATCGTGAGCCACAGCACACCCGCCGCCGCGTTCCGCAGCGCCTCGGCATCCGGCCCCAGCGCAAAACCGAAGAGCAGCAGGATCATCGCCGCCATGGCCACGACCGCGTTGAAGTTGGCCTTGGTGCGCCGCTCCGCGGTCAGGTCTTTCCAGGCCACGGCGCGGACTCGCCGCCAAGCGACGCTCACGCGCCCAGCCGGGGAAGAACGGCACGCTCGACATCCGGCATCACCGCCGACATCGCGTCCTCCAGCATGCCGTCATGCATTTCGACTGTACGATCCGGACCCGCCGTGGCACGTGAAATATCATGGGCTACCAGCAGGACGCTTCCGCCACGTTCCCGGGTCTCGTGGATAAGCGTGTTCACCAACGCCGCGCCATCCTGATCCAGCGAATTGAACGGTTCGTCGAGCAGGAGCACGCGCGGCTCCCGCAGCAGTAACCGCGCAATCGACAGGCGCCACTGCATGCCCGACGACATGTTGCGAGCGCGCTCATCACCTTCGGCGCCCAGGCCAACGCGATCGAGCGCACCCTGCAAGAGGCGACGATCACCATCGACGCCCAGCATCTCGGCCGAGAAGCGCAGATTCTCCAGTGCGGTCAGGTCGCCGTAGACGCCGGGATCGGTGGAGAGCAACGATACCATCTGCCGAATCGCCACCGCGTCACGAATCAAGTCGGCACCCCATACGTGACCGGAACCGCGCGTGGCACGCAGCGCCGTCGCTACGATGCGCAGGAGGGTGCTCTTCCCGCTGCCATTGTGCCCGATGATGGCCAACACTTCGCCGCGAGCGACCGTCAGCGACACACCACGGACCGCCCAGCGGCGACCGTACCGGTGTGCTACGTCGCGCAACGAGACGGCAGGGAAGTCGGGCAACGGGTCCTGAACGAAGGAGGGAGCACTCGGGGCCGTGCTACGTTGAGTCTAGAGCCTATGGCTCGCCCTGTCTACGAGAGGAATCGTGGCGTCACGGCATGAACCCAGCATGAACGCATGGCGTTGGCGCTGCACTGTGCGCCGGATCACGAATAGGGCGCACGCCGGTGGGTGTACAATGCGGCCCGACCAGCACACCTTACAGGTATGACCGCATCGAACAACGCGCCAACGTCGTGTCCATCGTGCGGCGCTCGCGCCACCGGGAAGTTCTGCAGTGAATGCGGAACGTCACTCGCCGCTCCGAGCTGTCGCGCCTGTGGAAACCGGCTGATCGCCGGCGCCCGATTCTGCAACGAGTGCGGCGCAGCCGCCGGTGCGCCTGCAGCCGCGTCAGTGGGCGTGACCGGTGCGCGGTCGTCGAACGCGCTACCCGGCGCCTCCGCGAGTGCGTCACGCACCACCGGCGCGTCCGGTGCAATGCGCACGGCGACCTTGGCGCCGTGGATTGCCGCGGCCACCGTGCTGGCCGCCATCGTCGCGTACGTCGCCTTCCGCGATGCGCCGCCGGCTGGTTCGGCCGACCTGACTGCGTCGGCCACGGCGAGCCTCCCCGCGGAGATGGCACCGTTCGCCGCTGGTGGCGGCGGTGTGACGGCGTCGGGCGGTCGTCCGCCGGACATCTCGAACATGTCGCCGCGTGAGCGCGCGGGACGACTCTACGACCGCATTATGCGCTACGTCGAAGAGGGGAAGGCGGACAGCGCCGACTTCTTCGCGCCGATGGCGCTGGCGAGCTTCGAAGCGCTCGGCGCCGAGATGGACACCGACGCCCGCTACGACTACGGTCGCGTCGCCTCCGAAACGAAGAACTTTGAGATCGCCGCCGCGCAAGCCGACAGCATCCTGCGGCAGGCTCCCACCCATCTCCTTGGGCTCTCCCTGTCGGCACGCACGGCCACGCTGCAAGGCAACAACGCCGGTGCAAAGAAGACGTGGGCCACCTTCCTCGCCTCGCGCGACGCCGAGCTGAAGAAGAAGCTGCCCGAATACGAGATGCACGCCGCCGACATCGAACAGGCCACGCGGATCGCGAAGGGCGATCGCTGACACACGATGCCGATGTCGCCATTATCGGTGGCGGCGTGGCCGGCCTGACGGCCGCCTGGCAGCTCGCAGCCGCCGATCGGCGCGTGACCCTGTTCGAGGCCCGATCGCGGCTTGGCGGCCGCGTGCTGACCACGCCAGCGGCCCCGTGGGCCGACGCGCCGTGGATTGATCTCGGACCGGCGTGGTTCTGGCCGCATCAGCAACACATCCGCGCCCTGATCGCGCAGCTCGGGCTGTCGGTGTTCGAGCAGCACCGCGACGGACTGGCGATGTACGACGCGGGCGACGGCCGGGCGCCGGAGCCGTTCGATGCCCGCGAACAGGCTGCACTGTCGTACCGTGTCTCCGGCGGTATGGCCGCGCTCACGCAGGCGCTGTTCCTCGCCACACAGTCCGCGGCGCCTGCCGTCACGGTGCACCTCGACGCCGCGGTACGCGCCATCACCGTGCGCGACGACGACCTCGTGCTGAACGGCGACGGTTTTAGCTGCACGGCACGGCGCGTCATCGTGGCGGCACCGCCCCGTGTAGTCGCGCGCGACATCGCTTTCACGCCACCGCTGGCGAACGCGACGACCGACACGCTCCGCGACACGGTCACCTGGATGGGGCACGCGATGAAATGCGTGGTGACGTACGACCGGCCCTTCTGGCGCGACGCGAGCCGCTCGGGGTACGCCGTGAGCTGGGGTGGCCCGCTGCAGGAGATTCACGACGCCTGCACGCCGGCCGGCTACGCGCTTATGGGCTTCGTGGCGCCACGAACTTCGCCGGCGTCGCGGGCCCTCCGCGAGGCCAGCCTCGAGGT
>CAITQY010000177.1 GCA_903894655.1 uncultured Gemmatimonadota bacterium | reverse complement strand
TCGACGCCGTGAGAAATCCCCGTGCCGCGTGCGTCGGTATAATGATGGTCAGGCGCGGCATCGTGGGCACGGGATCGCTGGTCAGAGTCAAACGGAACGCCTGGTGACGAGTATCGCCGTGACGACGTCATATTCCGCTCGCACGAGCTGTGCACACCAGCGGCACGCGGCTCTCTCACGTTCTTCGACGGTCACGGAGCACTTCCTTGTCGTTCATTATAAAGCAATGGCGTGCGGCACGCCGGATGGTTGGGTTGCTGCGTTCGCTGCCCGGTCCGGCGCGAATGGCAGCGATTGGCCGGTTGCTCGAACCCGCCGCCGCTCGCCACCGCCGGCTCGCGGATGTGATCGCGACCGACCCTGAACGACTGGTACTGGTGTGTCACGGCAACATCATGCGCAGTGCGTTCGCGGTGGCGTATCTGCATCAGGGTGCGCCCGATCGTGCGGCCCGTGTAGTGGGGGCTGGCACCCATGCGCAGTCGGGGCGCGCGGCGCAGGATTCGGCGATTCGGGTAGCGCCGGAATTTGGGGTATCGCTGGCGGCGCACACGGCGACCCCGCTCGACGCCGTCGGCCTCGGTGCCGGGGACGTGATCATCTGCATGGATCGTGCGAATGAAGCGACCATCGTGGCGCGCTACGGGTCGCTGGCCGGGCGTGTGTTCCTGATCGGCGATGTGGCGACGAGCGACGGCGCCCCGCGCTTCATTGCAGATCCGTATGCTCGCGGCGATGCGGCGACCCGCGTGGCCTTTCAGCAGATAGTCGAGCACGCGCCGCGATGGCTTGCCGTGATCAGGGCCTGATCAGGGCCTGATCACGGCCTGATCACTGCCTGATCGAGCCGTTGCCGCAGACGCGCGGGTCACGGTGTGTTTCGTGTTGCGGCACAGCAATCGCCGTTCCGTGCGTGGCACATCGTGTTACAGTGTGATCTCGCGCACAGCTGTGTAATGACAAAACAATGAAGACGCGATGTTCGTCACGTTTTGTGATGGAAGGGGCCGTTACCGTCCGTATTAGTCGTCGTCCACATGTTGAATCCGCGAGCGAAGGTGATTGGCCGCGTGATTTGATTCCGCAGTCGCGGACTCTGGGAACGACAAAGGCAAACCATGCGAAAGCGTGGGACGCAAAGCTGCGGGGCTACCGCGCACACCATCCGGTGTCGCCAGGCCAGCCGGGCTTCCGAACGCGAATGGACCTTTTGGAGGGCCAGATGCACCCCAGGATGCAGCGGCTATTTTTCGCCGCAACCGCAGTTGTTTTGACCGCCTGTGGCGGGGATGTCCCGGTAAGCCCGACCGATCTGTTCAATCCGTCCGGGGCGGACGGAGCGGCCGCCTATGCCGTCACCCTGGCCGACGGCACGACCCAGATCGACGTCGGCGAGAGTATGACACTTCAGGCCAGCGCATCGGTGCGGCGTAGCCGCACGATCCGCTGGAGCAGCAGCAACACCAGCATTGTGTCCGTGAGCTCCAGAGGGACGATCGCCGGTCGTGCCGCGGGTACCGCCACGGTGACGGCGCAAGGCAGTAACGGCAGTAAATCCACGTTTGCGATCAAAGTCGTCGAGGCGACGGTAACGACGACGACCACGACCACCACGACGACGACGGCCGCGACCCCGCGGGTTGCCTCGATTGACATTAGTGCGCCCTCAGCATCGATGGCGGTGGGCAGTTCCATGACCCTGTACGCGACACCGCGTGACAGCGCGGGAAACTGGATCCCCGGACTTACTGCAACCTGGTCCATATCCGCCTCTGCAGGCTCAGCAATTACCGTCAACTCCACCGGTGTGGTCACGGCGGTCACGGAAGGTTCTTCGGTGGTAGTCGCAACCATTAACGGCGTCAGCAACGGTCGATACTTGCAGGCCACCGCATCTACG
>CAITQY010000176.1 GCA_903894655.1 uncultured Gemmatimonadota bacterium | reverse complement strand
GTTGTCGTCGTTCGGGATCACGATCCAACTGAGGATGGTACTGAGCATGCTCACCAGCAACGCGCCCACGAACGCGGCCCAGAAGCCACTGATGTGGAACGAGACGCCAAGTCGCGTTGCGAGGGCGCTCGTGAGCAGCAGCATGGCGGCGTTCAGCACGAGGGTGAACAGCCCCAGTGTGATGATCTGGATCGGGAACGAGAAGAACGACAGCACCGGTCGCACCAGCGTGTTCACGACGCCGAATACGAGCGCGAGCGCGCCGAGTCCCTGCCAGCTGCCGGTGTAGCTGATGCCATCGACGAAGCGCGCGGCGCACCAGAGCGCGACCGCATTGATCAGGAGTCGCAAAATGAAGGTCATGCTGAAACATGGCTGACGCACCGTCTCCTCGGGAAGTGCGTACCTATCGGGCGTGGGGTGCGGCACGGCGCATCACCGAGGGCGTGCGCGATCCGGCGTTTCGCGAACTCCTGCAGCGGATTGACGGTGGACCCATGCATCACTGTCCGCCGCCGGTGCTGTTGCCCGACGGCGCCGAGGCGTTCCGCACCATGATCTCGGCGATCGATGCGGCGCAGGACGAGGTGCTGCTAGAGACGTATATCCTGCGCGACGACACGCTCGGTGCAGCCGTGCAGCAGGCGTTGGTACGCGCGGTCGCGCGCGGTGTGCGCACGTATGTGCTGGCCGATGCGGTGGGATCGATGGGCACGCACGATCGCTTCTGGAATGCGCTCACTGGGCAGGGGGTCGTCGTGCGGCACTTCCAGCGCTTCTGGCATCATCCCTTCGCCGCGCTGCGCCGCGATCATCGCAAGTTGCTCGTCTGCGATCGTTGCGTGGCATTCACCGGGGGTATGAACATCGGTGAAGAATACGGCTCGTCGATTCTCGCCCGTCACGATGTATGGCGTGACACGTTCGTGCAGGTCGAGGGGTCGGTGGCGCGTGAACTGGCCGCGGTGTTCGCTGAAGGATGGGATCGCGCGCGTGGTCCGGCGTTGCCCGGTCTCGAATACGTGAGCTGGAGCGATGCCATCGAGACCTCGCCGCAACAGAACGTCGAGGGGATCGGCACGCGGGCGGTATCGCGTCGATTACAGCAGGCCGTTCAGCGTCAGCTGCAGCGTCAGCTCGGACGACAACACGACCGTCGCCGCGGACGTCGCGTACGCCGGGTAATCGAGGTGGCCGCGCCGGAGGATCGCGCTGTACTCGTGCTTGATCCGCGGCCCGGACGCGGACAACACGAGATGTTGAGTGTGTTGTCGGCACTGCTGGGCGGTGCGCGCGAACGCCTCTGGATCACGACGCCGTACTTCGCACCGCCGAGTCGCGCACTCACCTTTCTGCTCACGGCCGCACGGCGCGGTGTGGATGTGCGCCTGCTGTTACCCGGCGAGCGCACGGATGTGCCGTTGATCCGGCATGCCGCCCACGGAGCCTATCGCGCGTTGCTCGAGAGCGGTGTACGCGTGTTTGAGTACGAACGCGCCACGCTGCATGCGAAAACCATGGTGGTCGATGGCCATGCGAGTGTGATCGGTTCGTCGAATCTGGACTTTCGCTCCTTTTGGTTGAATGCGGAATGCAACGTGCTTGTTTTTGATGACGCGTGCGCCGCCGGGCTCGAAGGCAGCTTCCAGGCGGATCTCGCCGGCAGCCGCGAGATCACGAAGGACGAATGGCGCGAGCGGACGTGGTCTCACCGACTGCTCGACACGACGGCTCGCGCGCTCCGTTGGGCGCTGTAGATCACCTGTCGATTGAGTTGTACGGGATTCCCCGACTCGGATCACCGGACTCCCCGATATGGTGTGGGTGGCTCAAGTGCGACCCTTTGTTGCAGCGCGATGCCTGTCGCTCTCCGAGGGTCCCGTCCATGTCCGTTCTCGCCCACGATCCCGTCATGCACTCGGAGTCTCTGCCGCTCGGCGCCAATGGACCCGTGCTCGTCGCGTGCGATGGTGCACCGGTGTCCAGTGAGGCGTTGTTCAACGCCGCCCGGCTGGCGCTGAGGGCGTTCGGTGGCTCGCTGCAGATACTTGGCGTCTGCGAGCCGACGCCCGGTGTGGCCGCCGGGATGGACGTGTTACCCGTGCCGGCGGATCTGGATGAGGCGCGCCGCGCGTCGATGGTTGAAGACCTCGGCCGCGTGCTTTCGATTTCGGCGGCCGGTGATCCGGCGTGGCCGGTGGACGTGCAGATGGGCTCACCGTCACGTGTGCTGGCCATCGAGGCGCTGCGTCGTCACGCCTCGGTCATCGTGATGGGGATCGGGCGTCACAATCCACTTGATCGGTTGTTCGGCACCGAGACCACGTTGGCCACGCTCAGAGAATCGCGCGTGCCGGTGCTGGCCGTCGGCCCCAACTTTCCAGCGCACCCGATGCACGCCGTGGTCGGCCTCGACTTCAGCGTCGCCAGTGTCCAGGCGGCCCGACTCGCCGCCCGACTGGTCGCCCCGAGCGGACGGCTCACGCTGGTGCACGTGCGCCCGCGGTTCGAGCATCCATCGGTCGATTGGCAGGCGTGGGATGCCGACTACGGACGCAGCCTGCCGCCGCTGTTCGATCAGGTACGCGCGCAGCTCGATGTGCCCGGCGGGGTGATCGTGGACACGGTCACCGTGCGCGGCGATCCCGCGTCGTCACTCCTGTCCTTCGCGCAACAGGCGCACTGTGACCTCATCGCGGTGGGCACGCAGCGCTATAACTTCGTGGAGCGGCTTGTGGTGGGCTCCGTCGCCACGCGGGTGCTGCGTACGTCACGGTGCGGCGTCCTCGCGGTGCCGTCGGCCTGACGCTGACCGCGACGCGGACCGCGACGCGGAGCGCTAGAACACCCGTACGGTGAAGTAACGCTTCGGATTCTTCTTCACGTCCGCGATGAGGACGCGCAGTTCACGTACGAGTGAATCACTCTGTTGATACAGTGCCGGGTCGTTCACCATCAGTCCCAGCGTTCCGCGCCCCGCGTTCACCTTGTTGAACACCGAGTCGGCCCGCGACACTGCGCTCGCCAGCCGTCCCTCCGTGCGATCGAGGCCGTCCACGACCTCACGCAGACGGCTCGTGGCCGCGAGCAGCTCTTTGGCGGCGGTCTGCGAATTGGCGACGATCACCTGTAGTTCGCCGCGGCTCGTCGCCGAGTCGACGCGTGACGAAAAGGCGTTGAGGTTTGCCGCCGCCGCATTGATGCTCTTGAGCCCAAGCTGTACATCGCTGCTGATGTGATCGAGGTTCTTCGACTGCAGCTCCACCGTGGTGGCCAACTGCGTCGAGAGTCGCGAAAAGTTGCGGAGCGATTCACGGAGTTCGCGCGCGGCCTGATCGTCGAATGCGACCTGCACCCGGTCGGCGACTTGCGCGACATCTCCCGCGATCCGGCCGGCGACCGTGGTGAGCTGGGCGATGTCGGGAAGCACCGCCCCCGCCAAGGTGTCGCCGGAGGTGCGCGACTCCCTGATCGCCGCGCGCAGTTCGCGGTCCGCCGGCAACCCGGTCGCGTCGGTGATGGTGGCCTGCCATTCGCCGAACAGACTCGACGCGGCGAGCAGCACCACCGGATCGGAGGGCAGTGTGGTCCCACGGTCGATGCCGAGCGTGAGCACGACCCACCCACGCTCGCCGAGCGCGATGGACTCGATCTGTCCCGAGCGCACCCCGCGGATAACCACCGGATTGCCAAGTGCCACGCCGCCCACGTCGCGCGAGCGCACGACGACATGGCGGGTCTTGCCGCGGAGATCGGCTTGCTTGAGCCAGAGCACCGTACCGATCACCACGATCGTCACCACCAGCACGGTGGCGCCGACTACAAAGTCGCTGGCGCGTCGGGACGTGGTCATAAAGCGAGTGGGGGAATGGACACGTTGATATGCGTTACCGAATGGTACGGCCCGAGAGCCAAACGAGGGCCCAGAAGGCATCGAGGACGAGAATCATGACCGCGGAGATGACCACGGCACGCGTGGCGCCGCGTCCGACACCCTGCGCGCCGCCTTGCGTGTTCAAACCGGCACGGCATCCGATCAGCGCCACCGCCGCGCCGAAGCTGGCCGACTTCACGAGGCCATAACGCACGTCGAAGTCGGTGAAGAAAATGCGGACGCCCTTCAGAAATTGCGGCGTGGTAATGTCGAGCAACCCCAGTGATGCCACCCAGCCCGACAGCAGCCCGACCAGCATGGCGACGGCCACCACGACGGGAAACATCAGCGTTGACGCTAGTACCCGGGGCACCACGAGATGGCTCATCGGATCAAACGTGAGCGTCTCGAGCGCATCGATCTGTTCGGTGACGCGCATCGTGCCCAGCTCGGCCGCGATGTTCGCACCCACGCGTCCAGCCAAGGCCAGACCGGTGAGCACCGGGGCGAGTTCGAGGGTGATCGTTTTCTGGACCAGCGTGCCCACGAAATACGGCGGCACGAGATCGCCCACGGAATAGCTCGCGAGCAGCGCCAGCACGATGCCGGTGAACAACGCAATGAAGATGCCGATCGGCAGCGACTCCACGCCGAGGACGCGCGCGTGGGTGCTGAACTCCGGGATCCAGTCCTGAGTGTCACGCATCGCACGGAACGTTGCCATGACGAATCGTGTGCCGGCCCCGATCTGATCGAAGAATGATCGGGTGGTCCGGCCGACGGCGCTGACGCGCTGCTGGAGCGAACTCATGGCCACCCGATCCAGATGCCGACGCTTGACGCGGCGGCTAGTGCGAGCAGACCGGTCGCCGCCCGCGCACGAAAGTGTGGTCCACCCATGGTGAGCACGAGCGTGAGCTTCAGCATGGTGTTGGAGAGCACGCCGATGCCAATCGCGGCGGCAGCCACGCGCACGTTCGCCGGGTCGGCGCCGTATCGCGTCATCGACACGGTGAGGGCATCCACGTCGGTGAGTCCGAGGAGCGTGGCCGACAGCAAAACACCGGTCGTGCCGACGGCCTGCTGCACCCAGGCGATCGCGAACAGCACGACCTGAAAGGCGGCCGCCATTTGTAGCGACGACGCGAGCGCGAGGGGATTTTGTTCATACGCCGACGCGTGGGGAGCACGTGGTGCTGCCGTTGCACCCATGGTGCCGCCCGGTGTGTCAGGAGATTCAGGAACGCGCGTCTCGCGCTCCTTCCACATCACGGCAGCAATCAGCGACACGCCGACCAGAAACGGCAGCAGCAGCACCGGCACCGCGGCGGCGGCGACGGCCGGTCGCAACATCGACGAGATGACGAGCAGGCGCGGGACCAGCACGGTACAGGCAGCGACGACGCCCAGCGCGAGCGGGATCGCCAACGCGGGTTCGGTGCGACTTCGTCGGCTGAACGTGAGCGACACCGCGGTGGACGACACGACCCCACCCAGCAAACCCGTCACCCCGAGTCCGCGCGTTTCACCGATGACGCGCCGTGCGATGTACCCGGCGAAGTTCAGCCCGGAAAAGAGCAGGACGACGATCCACAGCTGTCGAGGCTGAAAGGCACCGAACGGCCCGTACGCGCCAGCCGGCAACAGCGGCAGAATGACCAGCGCGAGGACCGCGAACTGCAGCGCGGCCCGCAGTTCGTGCACGGCCATCTTTTGGAGCACGTTCTGGAACGTCGACTTCTCCGCCAGCAACAGCACGCACACGACGGCGGCCGCGCTTGCCAGCGTGCGGTGGCCGAGGGCGGCGGCGGCCGCCATGGCTACGACGAGAATGGCGGCGACTTCGGTGGTGCCGTCGGTGGTCGTCCCGGGTCGGCGGAGCGTCGCGGTGTACGCCGAAATGGGGAAGAGCACGCCGGCGCCAACGATGACAGCCGCCAGCACCGGTTGGCCGTCCCGGAAGAACCAGCCACCAAACCCACCGATCACCCCGAGGAGGGTGAACGTGCGGATGCCGGCGAAGCGGCCGTCGGGGCCGGTCGTGTGTCCCGACCATTCCCGCTCGACGCCCACTGCCAGCCCGACCAGAGCCGACACCAAGAGGTCCAGAGCGAGTGGAAGATCAAGCATGAGAGGCAATGGTAGCACGCTTCCGGCTCGACGGGAGGGGAGAATCCCCGACTTCGCGCAATCCAGATTGACGGCGGAGGCTCCGGAGGCTATCCTTTCATCCGGATACACGGATATAATTAAAACAGGACCTCGCCACGCCTTGCCATTCACGCCCCTATGGTCGAGCTCGCTGACGCCACCCGGTGTCGGCTGCTTTCGGCGTTGGAGCGGCAGGAACTCACCGTCGGTGAATTGGCGACCGCGCTGCAGTTGCCGCAGAGCACGGTGAGCCGGCACCTCAAAATCCTGGCCGACCACCACTGGATCGCGTCGCGGGCCGAAGGGGCGAGCCGCTGGTATCGCCGTAATCCCTCGCTCGATGCCGATATGCGGGCGTTGTGGGACATCGTGCGCGTGGCCCTGGGGAGCACGCCCGCGTCGTTGCAGGACGCAGCGCGGATCGACGCCGTGATCTCGGCGCGTCGCGCCGGCACGCAAGCGTTTTTCGCCACCGCCAGCGCCGAATGGGATGCACTGCGCAACGACATGTTCGGCGCGCGCGCGGACCTGAGCGCCGCGCTCGCGCTGCTCGATGAATCGCTGATCGTCGGCGATCTGGGTTGTGGCACCGGCGCCTTGGCGGCGGCGCTCGCGCCGCATGTCGCACATGTCCATGCGATCGACGCGTCGCCGGCCATGCTGTCGGCGGCGTCCTCACGGCTGGCGGCGTGCCGCAACGTGACGTTGTCCGAGGGCACGCTGGAAGCGCTGCCGTTGGGCGATGCGTCGCTCGATGCAGCGGTGCTGATGCTGGTGCTGCACCATGTGGCCGATCC
Source organism: uncultured Gemmatimonadota bacterium (assembly GCA_903894655.1). GTDB lineage: Bacteria > Gemmatimonadota > Gemmatimonadetes > Gemmatimonadales > Gemmatimonadaceae > Gemmatimonas. The sequence goes on along the minus strand of CAITQY010000176.1, from coordinate 1,051 downwards.
GCTACGTGCGCTGCGCGATGTGCGGCGTGTGCTCCGCCCCAACGGTCGCCTGCTGATCGCCGATATGCGCCCGCATGCGCAGGAGCGCTATCGCGCGCAGATGGGTCACGTGTGGCTGGGCTTCGATCCGCAAGAACTCACGGCGTGGCTGCACGACGCTGGCTTTACCAATGTGCGGTATGTCCCGTTACCGGTGGATCCCGATGCCACCGGCCCTGCGTTGTTCTCCGCCACGGCGCGCTGCGCTGTGGACTTCCGTTCCGACTCTTCCCTCAGGATTCATCCGTAAATGTCTACCGTCGTCGTCACCGAAAAGGGCGCTGCGCCATTGGCGTCGCTCGATCGTCCCACGTTCGCCGTGCGCGATCTCGCGCTCGCCGAGTGGGGCCGCAAGGAAATCCGTCTCGCCGAATTCGAGATGCCGGGCCTCATGGCACTGCGCGCCGAATTTGCCGGCAAGCATCCGCTCAAGGGCGCGAAGATCATGGGCTCGCTGCACATGACGGTGCAGACGGCCGTGCTCATCGAAACGCTGGTCGAACTCGGCGCCGACGTGCGCTGGGTGTCGTGCAACATCTTCAGCACGCAGGACCACGCTGCAGCCGCCGTGGCCGTCGGGCCGCACGGCACGGTGGAGTCGCCGAAGGGCACGCCGGTGTTCGCGTGGAAGGGTGAGACGCTCGAGGAGTACTGGTGGTGCACCGAGCAGGCGCTGATGTGGAGCGACGGCACGGGCCCGAACCTGTTGCTCGATGATGGTGGCGATGCCACGCTGCTCGTGCACAAGGGCACCGAGTACGAGAAGAGCGGCGTGATCCCGGGCTTCGACAGCGATAACGAGCCGGAAGAGTGGGGCGTGATTCTCGACCTGCTGCGCGCTGAGCAGGCCAAGAACCCGGGCCGTTGGACGAAGGTGCTGGCCGGCATCCGTGGCGTGAGCGAAGAGACCACCACGGGCGTGCATCGTTTGTACGAGATGGAGCGCGCGGGTACGCTGGCCTTCCCGGCCATCAACGTGAACGATGCCGTCACCAAGTCGAAGTTCGACAAC
>CAITQY010000175.1 GCA_903894655.1 uncultured Gemmatimonadota bacterium | reverse complement strand
TGCTTCAGCAGTCTCTCGTCGATCTGCGCCAACGAGCGACCCGACAGCAGCATCGCACGCGAAGGCACGCAGGTCGCGCCACCATTGCCGCCCTGCATGTAGGCGCGGGTGAAGGCGACCCCGCGCTTCACGAGCCGATCGAGGTTCGGGGTCTTGATGACGGGATTACCGAGAGCCGCGATGGTATCGGCCCGCTGGTCATCCGCGAAGATGAAGACGACGTTCGGCGGCTGGGCGGCGATCAGGGACACGACCGTGACCAGCAATGCAAAGCAGAGTCGGGGTAGGCTCATGGGCCCATCCAAGCCCGTCCGCCCAGGGAAGGCAACCCGCGTTCAGGCGTTGAAACCGTGGTGCCCGTCCTGCTTACGATGCTCGGGCGCGTCTGGCTCGACATGCACCAGGACGGAGATCACTTCGGGATGCGAACGAAGGATGTCCGACTTGATCCGCCCCGCGATGGCATGGCCTTCGGCGACCGTGGCGCCTTCGGCTACCTGCAGGTGGAAATCGACCTCGAAGCGGTCGCCCAGCCGGCGGGCGCGGAACGCGTGGAATCCCTTGGCTCCGGGGGCCGCGAGGATGTGCTCGCTCAGGTCGTGAAGTACGTGCGCCGCCGGAGCGGTGTCCAAGAGGTCCTCGCAGGCACCCTTGAAGAGCTTGATGCCTTCGGAGCCGAGCCAACCAGCGAGCACGAGACCTACGACCTTATCGAGGGCCTTCCAGTCGGGATTCACGTTGGCGACGACGACGGCGACGAGCGCGAGCAGCGATGCGATGGCGTCGGCGCGATGGTCCGTCGCGTTGGCCATCAGGAGGCGCGATCCGAGACGTTCGGCCTGACGGCGGGCATACTGGTAGAAGCCCTCCTTGATGAGCAGCGCGGCGCCGGCGACCCAGGCGGCGGCGATGCCAGGTGCGGCGGTATCCGCACCGCTGACGAGCGCGGACAACGACTGCCAAGCCAAGCCCAGGCAGAAGAGCAGCACCAGCGACGAGATGAGCATAGTCGCCAAGGTGGAGAAGCGATGATGCCCGTAGGGGTGATCGTCGTCCTTGGGAAGATGGGCGAACTTGAGGCCGATAATGGCCGCGATGTCGCTGGCGATATCCACGAGCGAGTGGATACCGTCGGCGACCAAGGCCTGCGACGAGGCGACGAGGCCCACGCTCAGCTTTGCGCCGGCCAAAAGGACGTTGACCGCCAAGCTCAGCGCCACGGTCAGACCACCCTCGCGCTGCAGCGTCGTGCTCATTTGGGTGAATTAGCCCTAATCAGGTCCGCTTCGGCCTGCCAGTCGATTCGGACCAAGCGGGCCTCGGTCACGGCAGGATGGCCGTTCAATTCACGGACCAAGGCCTCGAGCTGACCCCACGGGGCGCCGCCAGGCAGCTTGCGCCACGCATCAAGACGGACGAGGACTTCCTCATGGCCAGGCCAGGCGACGGCGACGTCACCGGACTGTAGTTTGACCTCAGCAGCCTGACGGCCTGACTTGAGTTTGATCGCGATGCGATCGGCGAAGGTGAAGTCATAGGACGCCACCGGACCGGCTTCGGCCAAGGCGACGCCGGCGACGTAAGTCTCCTTGATCAGGATATGCTCCTCAGGCAGTTCCTTGCCTTCGGGAGAGTAACGCCGGGTCCCGCCGGTGACGAGCGTGCGGACTTTGCCGCCGTCCTTCGTCTCGGCGACCTGCTCGAAGAGGACATACTTTCCATAGAAGCCCTTCTTCATCACCGCGAAGTCGTACATCATCGGGGCCATGCTCAGGGAAGAACGTACCGCCCGGAGCTGGTTCTTCTTCTCGCTGCCGCAGGACTTGCCGCCAAGCAGAAGCACGATGCCCAGCAAGGCGCCGACCAGGAAGATGACGAAACGTTCGCGCTGACCCATGCCTGACATCAGCGAAGGAAGCCCGCCGGGGCAAGGAGAAGCCTCCAGCGTGTCGTTTGGCGTTGGAAAATCGCCGGCGGACGCCAAAACAAACCCATGCTTCAGGCCACCGTCGAGACCCGCGTCCGCTTCGCCGAAACCGATGCGATGGGCGTCACCTACCACGGCAACTACCTGCCTTGGTTCGAGATGGCCCGCGTCGCCCTACTCGATCAGC
>CAITQY010000174.1 GCA_903894655.1 uncultured Gemmatimonadota bacterium | reverse complement strand
GGCCGTCACCCCAGCAGCAGCTGCAGCTCCTCTCTCCCCACGCCCGCCAGTCCGCCCTTGTCCTCGCTGAGAATGGCGTCGGCCAGCGCCCGCTTGCTGGCCTGCAGCTCGAGGATCTTCGACTCGATCGTATCGCGGGCCACGACACGCGTCGCGATCACCTGATTCGTCTGCCCGATACGATGCGCGCGGTCGATCGCCTGCGCTTCTACCGCCGGATTCCACCACGGATCGAGGAGATACACGTACTCGGCCGCCGTCAGGTTGAGCCCGTGTCCGCCCGCCTTCAGACTGATCAGGAACAGCGGCGGACCATCGGCCGACTGGAAGCGATCCACGCGCGCCTGTCGATCTCGCGTGCGACCGTCCAGATACTCGTACGGCACTTCCAGCGCGTCGAGACGCGCCCGTAGCAACGACAGGAAGCTCGTGAACTGCGAGAACACCAGGACCTTATTGCCTTCGGCCGCGATCTCCTGCAACGCCGGCACCACCGCGTCGAGTTTGGCCGACGGCAGCGACGCCTTGGTCGGATCCACCAGCGCCGGATGACAGGCCGCCTGACGTAACCGCAGCAGCGCCTCGAGGATGTGCATGCGTGACTTGCCGAGGCCGTCGCGCTCCACGCGATCGAGCAGACTGGTGGCGTACTGACTGCGCAGCTGCTCGTAGAACGCGCGTTGCTTGGGCTCGAGCTCGACCTCGATGGTTTGCTCGATACGCGCCGGCAGTTCCTTCGCCACCATCGCCTTCGTGCGCCGCAACACCACCGGACGCAGCGCACGCGACAGCAGCTCCTGCGCCGACACGCCGGTGCCCGCTGGCATGCCGGGGCGCAACGCCGCCAACGTGCGCGTGGCCGAGCTGAAGGTCGTGGCCGCACCCAGCATGCCCGGATTCAGGAACTCAAAGAGACTCCAGAGTTCCTCGATGCGATTCTCAATCGGCGTGCCGCTCAACGCCAGCCGATGATCGGCCTGCAACAACCGACAGGCCTTGGCGGTCGCGGTGCCGGCGTTCTTGATCGCCTGCGCCTCGTCGAGAATCACGTAGTCGAATCGGCGCGAGCCGAGTCGGGCGATATCGCGACGTAACGTGCCGTAGGTCGTGATCGCCAAGTGCGCGTCGACCGTGTCGAGGTCTTCGACCGACCGTTCCGCGTGACTGAGATCGTGCACCTTGAGCTGCGGCGTGAAGCGCGCGGCTTCGCGTACCCAGTTGAATACGAGCGAACGCGGCACCACCAGCAACGACATGCCGACGCCTTCTTCCCGTCGGGCTTCGAGCATGGCCAGCACCTGGATCGTCTTGCCCAGACCCATGTCGTCAGCCAGACATCCGCCCAAGGCGAAGCGACGCAGGAAGCCGAACCACGACAGCCCCTCTTCCTGATAGCCGCGCAAGGTGCCCACGAAGCCACGAGGCACCGGGATCGCGTTGATCCCCTGAAACTTCTTGAGCTCCGCCCGACCCGAGGCGAGCGTTTCGTCCATATCGACATCGGGCAGGGCGGCCAGCAGCACATCGAGCAAGGCCAGCTGCGACGACCGGAACCGGATGCCATCGCCGCGGCGCACACCGATCGCCAACAGCGCCCGCAATTCGTCGAGTGATTCATCCGGCAGAAAGCCGATCACGCCGTCGCCGAACTCAATGATCTCAGAGCCTTCGTCCATGGCCGTGAGCAGCTGCGACAGCGTGAGCTCATGGTCGCCATAGCGGAGCGTTCCCGTAAGATCGAACCAGTCGATGCCCGAGCTCACACGCACCTGCAACGGACTCGGCGCCACGAACGTGGCCCCGTCGGACTCGATAAGCCATCCGTCGCGCACGAGTGTGGAGATCAACCGCGGCAACGTATGCGGCTGCACCACGAGCGACATGCGGCTCTCGGCGTACGAATACATCTCCTGCGCGCCGAGCGCCCGCAGGCGCGTCATCGCATTGCGTTCGGCCGCCGCGCGACGGCGATACAGCGTGCGGGTCTTCTTGTCGAAACAGGTCGAGGCGGTGGACGCCGCGTCAACGAACTCCGAGCCATACCGGAAGCGCAGCGTGAGCCACGATGGCGACGTGCGCCACGAGCCGGCACCACTGGTCACCCGCACCATCGGGACCGGCGCCGCATCGCTCTCGATGTGCATCTCGCCGGCCGGCAACGACAAGCGCGGCATGTTGGGCAGCGCATGGTACTCGGCCAGGAACGCCGATGGATCATCGCCCAGTTCGAACTCACCCGCCGTCCACAACTTCTGCACCAGCGGCCACAGCTGATCGCTGTCGAGGCGCGACAGCGTGGTTCCAAACAGCACGAGTCCCGACTCATGCAGCCAATTCGCATCACTGAGTGGATGCACCACATCGTCGCGCAGCAGCTCGCCCACCAACTGGTACTGGTCGGGCGTGGGCCGATCAAGACGCATGGCGACCTGCCACGGCGGGGCGTCGTCCCAGGAGATCATGCGGCCGTCGAGCGACGGACGATTACTGCGCAACCGGGCGCGGCCCGTGTCGCAGATCATACGCAACGTGGTGTGATACGCCCGCGGACGCACGATGAATCCGCCGGTGGGCATGGTGGCAATGCCCTGCGCGTCCGAGCTGCCGAGCAGCATTTCGGCGATCTGCCGATCGACCGGATCCGGGGCGTTGCACCAGGCGTCGATGGAGTACTGAAAGTGCTTTGGCTCCTCCCACACACTGTCGCGATCGCGGCGCTGGGTCGTGATCTCGACGCGCACTCCACGATGCTGCGCGCTCTCGGTGAGATGCAGGAGATACACGATGCGCCGATCGGCCGGGAGCGACGTGGCACGGTTGGTGACGCGCGTTTCGGTAAACACCGACCGCTGGCGACCACTGGTGTCGCGCAACGCGGTTTGCCACTCCGGCGCGGGGGTGGCCTTTGTCTCGATAGCCCGCGGCTGAGGCTTCATCACCGCGAGGACGTGGCGCTCGAAGGTGACCTGCGGCTCCGCGCTGGACGATGCAGCGGTCTCGAGGAGCGGTGCCAGCGTGCCTTGTGCGTCAAGCACGCGCAGCAGCGCCCACAGATGCTTGCACGCGCCATGCTCCTGCCCATGCGGGCAGGTACAGCCAAGGTGCAAGCGCCCCGGTCGCGGGCGCAGGAACACGCCATACGTGCGAGTGCCCTGCACCGCGGCGGTCGCCGCCACGGCATCGACGTGCTCGAGGGTGAGCACGACGGGATCGATGTACGCTTCCCCGCGTTCGCGGACATCCGGCGGAAAGCACTGCTCAAGCAAGACAGGAATCATGACCAGCGAAGTCTAACCATGACCTCTCCAACGGCTGCTACTTAAAGCGAATCCCGTTGGGGGCCACCGCGCCCTTGGTTGGCACGAAGAGCTTGACGGCCGGCGTCTTGCTCGGCACCGGCCGATCCGGACCACGGTTGTTAGCCGTCACGTCACGTCGTGTGCCCCCTTCACCCCGCTCCCCACCGCCCTGGGGCTTGCCGACGCCACTGCCGCCATCGCTGCGCATGCTCAGGGCAATGCGGCCACGAGCCAGGTCGATGGCCTGCACCGTGACTTTCACCTTCTGCCCGACCTTCACGGCGTCGTTGGGGTCCTTGATGTAGCGATCGGCGAGCTGGCTCACGTGCACCAGACCGTCCTGGTGGACGCCGATGTCCACAAAGGCACCAAACGCCACGATATTCGTGACCACGCCCTCGAGCACCATGCCGGGCAGCAAATCGGACGGCTTTTGAATGTCTTCGCGAAAAGCCGGCGGCTCGAAGGCGGCTCGCGGGTCGCGACCCGGCTTCTTGAGCTCGGCCACGATGTCCCGCAGTGTAGGCATACCGACATCATCGCTCACGTACGTGGCGAGTTCGATCGAATCGACGAGCGTCTCATTGCCCACCAGCGCACTCACATCAGCCTTGAGATCCTTGGCCATGCGCTCCACGAGGGCGTAGCGCTCGGGGTGTACGGCGCTCGAATCGAGCGGATGCACGCCACCACGTACCCGAAGGAACCCGGCGGCCTGTTCGAACGCCTTGGCGCCGAGACGCGGGACGTCCTTGAGATCGGCCCGCGACGTGAGGCGGCCGCGCTGATCGCGCAGCGACACGATCGCCTGCGCCAGTCCAGGGCCGATGCCAGCCACGTAGCCCAGCAGGGCAGCCGAGGCGGTATTCACTTCGACGCCCACGCGGTTCACACAACTTTCCACGATATCGTCGAGGCGCTGCTTGAGTCGCGACTGATTCACATCGTGCTGATACTGACCCACACCAATGCTCTTGGGGTCGATCTTCACCAGCTCCGCCAACGGATCCTGCAAGCGACGGGCAATCGACACCGCACCACGCAACGACACGTCGAGTTCGGGGAACTCGGCGCGGGCGAGATCGGAGGCCGAGTACACCGACGCGCCGGCCTCATTCACCACCACCACCTGTGGGCGCTCACCGCCGACCGGCGGGTCGAGCTCACGCATGGCGGCCTTGGTGAGGTTTTCCGTTTCGCGGCTGGCCGTCCCATTGCCGATCGCAATGAGCTCCGGGGTGAAGCGCTGCAGCAGCATCCGAATCGCTCCGGCGAACCGGTCTTCCTGATGCAGATACAACGTGTCGGTATGCACCAACGCACCGGTGGCACTGACCACGGCCACTTTCACACCACTGCGAAAGCCTGGGTCGAGACCGATCACGCGCTTCTCGCCGGCCGGTGAGGACAACAACAACTGTTCGAGATTGCGACCGAAGATCGTGATCGCTTCATCGTCGGCGCGTGTCTTGAGCTCCACGCGCAATTCCACTTCGATCGCGGGCGACAGCAGGCGCTTGTAGGCATCGGCGGCTACGAGCGTGAGCTGCTGCGATGCCTGGCGGGTACCGATGACTTCACGCGCCATGCGGGCATTGATGTCTTCGATTGGCGCTTCCACCCGCCACATCAACTCGCCTTCGGTCTCACCGCGACGGATCGCCAGCATGCGATGGCTGGGAATTGTGCCCAGCGATTCCGAGTAATCGAAATAATCCTTGAACTTGGATTCGTCGCTGGCCTTGCCGGTCATCACGCTGCTCTTCACCACGCCCTTGGCGCGCGTGATCTCGCGCACCCAACCACGGATGAGCGCGTCTTCCGCCACCTGTTCGGACAGGATGTCGCGCGCGCCCAGCAACGCCGCCTCAACCGTGGGCACTTCCGACGGCTTCCCATCAACTTCGGGGAGCAGATACGCCACCGCCGAGGCCAGTGCGGCGCCATCATCGAGCACTCCGTTCCACAATCCGTCCGCCAACGGCCCGAGTCCACGTTCGCGCGCAATCATGGCACGCGTGCGACGCTTGGGCTTGAACGGCAGATAGAGATCTTCGAGGGCCTGCTTGGTATCCGCCGAAAGAATCGACGCCTTGAGCCTGTCGTCGAGCTTGCCCTGTTCGTCGATGCTCTTCAGCACCGCCGCGCGGCGATCCTCGAGTTCGTTGAGGTATTCGGCGCGCTCACGCACATCGCGCAACTGCACCTCGTCGAGACCACCGGTCATCTCTTTGCGGTAGCGCGCGACGAACGGCAGGGTGGCCCCCTCGGCGAAGAGGGCGAGGGTGCGCTGAACCTGTTGCGGATTCAGCGAGAGTTCCGTCGCAACACGTGCGACGATGGCGGGAGCGATCGTGTCGGTCATGTTCGCGGATTCTACGCGTCGGGCGAACCGAATTCCACGCCTTGCATTTTCCATCGCGACCAGCACACCGCGTCCGTGCTCGCCATCAGCTCCGCCTCAATTGCAACCCGCGACCGCACTTTCCCAGAGCACCCGCCACCCGGTCTTTCCACGCGACAACACCGCCGCGCCAAGGGCCACGCCATCGTCGCGACCGAACAACAAGCGGACGTCGGGGACGCCCACATTCCGGAAGGCGAGCAACGGCTCGGCCACGACCAGATCTTCCTCAGGGCCGGCGGCGCGTTCATGCCATGCCACGCTCCATGCCTTCGCGTTGTCGCCGAGCGCATCCACGACGATCACCAGCCGTTCTTCCTTTGGATCGTCTTCCTGATTCACGCGGCGAGCCAACGTGGCCACGATGAACGCGGTGTCGAGCCCACGCGTACGCCAGGCCCGCAAGACCACGAACGGCAGTCCGCGAAAGGTGCTGCTGGTATCATCGGCCAACCCCGACGCGAGTCGCGTGAGATCGGAGGCCAGACGCGCTGAATCGCGCGGCGCCAGCCCTTCGATCGAATCGAGCGGGATCGCCGTGACGCGCCCCACCACAAAGGCGGCGGTCCATGGTACCACGGTAACGCCAGCGTCCACCGCGAGACGGGCCACGGGCCACGCGGTACACCCGTCATCCACGCGCGGAGCCCCTTCAACCGTGAGTCGCGCCATGCCCACGGCACCGCTTCGGGCGAAGAGCTCGATACGGCCGTCAGCCGATGCCACGCCAACACCGGCCGTATCCCCGACCGTCAGCTCGCTGGCCTCGGGGCGCAACAGCGACCCCGCCATCACACCACCGTCCACCGTGGGAAGCACCACGAACGCTCCGGCACCAGCGTCCCACCCGCTGCTCGAAACCGATGTGGCAACGCTGTCCGCATTCGGGGGACCCCCTGCGGACGACGACGAATCGGGGTTCGAGGTCGACGGGCGGTTCTCGCAGGCGACCAGCGTCAACAACGCCACGCCCCCCGCGATCACACGCACGGGCCGCAGGGGATCGCGAAGGCTGCTAAGCAAGGAGAGACGGAAAGACGTCATGCGGCGCACTGGACAGCGTGGGTGTAAGCGCGGACTATAATCTGCCGCAGAGTGATGCCCATTTCGAGACTCCTCACCAAGACTGCTCATGGCTGATGCCCGAACGGAATCCCGAAAGGGATGGTTGAACGCACTCGGCCTGCATCGACCCGAGTTGCGTGCTTGGGCAATGTACGACTGGGCCGTGTCCTCTATGCAGACCGTGATCACCACCGCGGTGTTCCCGATCTACTTCATTCAAGTGGCCGGTGCTGATCGTACCCCTGAAGCCGCCACCCAGTCGCTGGGCTACGCCAACACCGTCGCCGCCATCGTGATCGCGCTGCTGGCACCAATTCTCGGGGCGGTGGCCGACGTCAAAGCAGCCAAGAAACGCTTCCTGTTCGCGTTCATGCTGATCGGTGTGGTGGCCACCGCCGGCATGTTCTTCATCGACCACGGAGAACTGCTGTTCGCCTCCGCACTGTTCGTCCTGTCGATTGCCGGCGCCACCGGCAGTATGACCTTCTATGAAGCCCTGCTGCCGCACATTGCCACCGACGAGGAGATCGATCGGGTCTCCACCGCCGCCTACGCCATCGGATATATCGGTGGCGGACTGCTCCTGGCCATCAATCTGGCGTGGATCAGCAATCCGGGGCTGCTGGGACTTCCCAGCGGCGACGGCATCACGGCTGATCAGGCCACGTTGCCCGTGCGACTGGCATTCGTGTCGGTCGGTGTCTGGTGGCTGCTCTTCTCGATCCCGGTGTTACGTACCGTCCCGGAACCGCCCCGGACGGTAGAGTCCGACGAACGATCGACCGCCAACCCGTTTACCGTCGCCTTCTCCCGACTGGGTGAAACGCTGCGCGAGATGCGCCACTACAAGCAGGCATTCCTAGCCATGCTCGCGTTCACGATCTACAACGACGGCATTCAGACCATCATCAAGATGGCGACGGCCTTCGGCACGGAGATCGGCATCGCGCGGCCTGCCTTGATCAAGGCGATTCTACTCGTGCAATTCGTCGGTATTCCCTTCGCGTTCGCCTTCGGCACACTGGCCGGCAAACTTGGAGCGAAACGCTCGATCTTCCTCGGCCTGGTCGTCTATACCGGCATCTGCATGTATGCCTACGGGATTCACACCGAGCGCGAGTTCTACATTCTCGCCGTGCTCGTCGGGCTCGTGCAAGGCGGCACGCAGGCACTCAGCCGGTCGCTCTTTGCGAGCATGGTACCAAAGCACAAGAGCGGTGAGTTCTTCGGCTTCTACTCCGTGTTTGAGAAGTTCGGCGGCATTCTCGGTCCGCTGGTGTTCGCCATCGCCATCGGTCAGACAGGGAGCAGCCGCGGCGCCATTCTCTGGGTGATCGCGTTCTTCGTGATCGGCGGCGCCATTCTGGCCAAGGTCAACGTGCAGGAAGGCGAGCGCGCCGCGCGCGATGCCGACGTGAATCTGCGTGTCGTGTAACGCGCTGCCGGTTGCGGCGGCGGATCAGTCGACGAGCAGCCGCTCGTCGACCGGCGGATAGACCGGACCACCGAGATCCCAGTGCCAGGCCTCTCGGCGCACATCGGTGCGCGGATCGCGCAACGGCTTGTACTGCAGGCGGCTCGCGGGAATCCCCACCGCCTCGCCGTACGCCAGCAACCGCGTGCGATCGGTGCTCACGAAGTGCACCATGGGGACACCACGCCACACGTGCCGGTGTAACCACAGCCCGCCGTCCATCGCGTGAATCATCCCCTCTCGACGTTTCCGGAACTCCCGCGCACCGAACGCAAAAGTGACCTCCCGCATACGGGCGGATCGCCGTAGCGGGTCAGGGTCGGTCGCGATGGAGAATTCAAAAACGTTCAAAACAGCCTACTGGCAGTGTACCACGCCTTCAGCCGTGGCACCGCCAACAGGAGCGGCTTGGCCGTAAAACACCGCACAGGTGAGCGGAAAGGCAGCGGGATGGGTGGACGTGGCCGACCACCCCCGACCGTCCGCCTCGGCAATATTGATGGTCACGCCTTCGCTGCTCGTGAAGCTCAGCGCACCCACATTGCTGGCGTACGTCTCGTTGTAATAGAAATAGTCCTCCTGCATCGAGGCCACATTCTTTAGGTCGCTCTTGAGCGCCCCGGCGTACGCCCTGCCCTTGGTGTTCTGGAACTTCGGGATCGCCAGCGCGGCCAGAATTCCGAGAACGACGACGACAACCAGCAGCTCGATCAGTGTGAATCCCTGACGGGAACGGGACAGTCGCATAAGGCTTCCTCTGGGTCGGCCCGGAACTTCGTCGTCCCGGGTTCAGGCGTTGGGGGCGGTACTCGAGATGCGGCAATACCCTATAGCCCTAGGCAACCTAGGTGCCGCGTCCGCTAGAAACTCGTAAGCCATTACAAAACAATGGCTTACTGAACTTCATGCGGGGCCGTGCCATGAAGACGAGTCTCGCAGCGCCCATCAGTTCATGCAAAGTGCAACACGCCCTCTACGCGAAACGAGGCAAACCCCAACTCCGTCACAACTTGGCCGTCACGACTTGGCCGTCACGACTTGGCGGCCACCCAATCGTCGCCCACGCCCATCTCCACCAACAACGGGACGTCGAGCGTAGCCGCCGACTCCATCTCCCGCTTCACGAGCGCCGAGAGCACGGTCTGCTCGCTGGCCGGCAGCTCGAAGATCAGTTCGTCATGTACCTGCAGCAGCATGCGAGACGCCAGCCCCTCGCTCGCCAGTGCCTGGTGCACCCGGATCATGGCGATCTTGATCAGGTCAGCCGCCGAGCCCTGGATCGGGGCATTAGCCGCCACGCGCTCGCCGAAGGCCCGCATGTTGTGATTCCGCTCCTTGAGCTCCGGGATGTAGCGACGACGGTGGAACAGCGTCTCCACGTATCCCTTCGCCTTCGCCTCCACCACGCAGCGATCGAGGAACGCCTTCACCCCGGCGAACCGCTCGAAATACGTGTCGATGAACGCCTTTGCTTCGGCATGCGGCAGCTTGAGCTGACGCGACAAGGCATGCGCTCCCTGCCCATAGATCGTCGCGAAATTGATCGTCTTCGCACGGGCACGCATCTCGCCGGTCACATCGGCCAGCTCCACGCCGAAAATGATCGCCGCCGTCTGCCGGTGAATGTCGCCGCCCGCCTTGAACGCGGTCACGAACGCGGGATCACCAGACAAATGCGCCAGCAGCCGCAGTTCGATCTGTGAATAGTC
>CAITQY010000173.1 GCA_903894655.1 uncultured Gemmatimonadota bacterium | reverse complement strand
GCCGGCCATGCTGTTCCTGTATCGGCGCACCGTGGCGAATCGGCTGCGCCAGCAAATGGGGCGCGCCAAGAGCCCGCGCTATCTCGCCGCGGTCGTGATGGGCATGCTGTACATCTGGTGGGCGCTGTTCCGCAATGCGCAGCTCGGCAGCGGACCGCTGGCCAAGCTCGTGGAAACCGACATCGCCGTGCCGATCGCCAGCGCCTTTCTGCTGCTCTCAACGGCGCGATGGTGGCTGTTCGGCGGAGAGCGCAGCGCCCTCGCATTCACGCCGGCCGAAGTGCAGTTCCTCTTTCCCGCGCCCGTGAGCCGACGCCAGTTGGTGCATGCGAAGCTGATGCGCATGCAGCTCGCAATTCTGCTCAACACGCTCATCTTCAGCGTGTTGTTGCGCGGTGGCGGCAGCAGCGTGGAAGGGTGGCAGCGCGGACTCTCGCTCTGGATGCTCTTCTCCACGCTCGCCTTGCATCGACTGGGCGCCTCGATCGTGCATGCGAATGCCATGGAGCACGTGGGCACGGCGCGTCGTCGGCTCATTGTGCCGCTCGTGGTGTTCGGCGCCGTGCTGGTAGCCGTGATCTATGGCGTGGTAACCGCCTGGCCGATGCTGCGTATCGCCAGCATCGCGGGCATCAAAGCCGTGCTACTCGCCGTCACCGACGCCCTGCGCTCCCCCGTGTCGGCCGCCGCACTGTGGCCCGTGCGCGCCGTGCTGGAGCCCGTGTTCCTCGGCGGTGAAACCAAGTGGCTCGCCGCCATGCCATGGGCCGTGGTCATCCTCTCGCTGCACTATTTCTGGGTAGTGCGTCTCGACAAGGCATTCGAAGAAGCCGCCCTCGAAGCCACCCAGCATCGCGCCGAACGACAGCGTCGCTTCCGCTCGTCGCAGATGGGCAACTCGCGCTCGCGGAAGGGCAAGCTGGCCCGGGTGCCCAAGCTGGCGCTCACCGGTCGTCCGGAAATGGCGATCGCCTGGAAGAACGTGGTGGCCGCGCTACGGGGTGGAGCGTGGCGCACGCAGCTGCTCACCTTCACCATCGGCTTGGCCGCGATGGCCGTCGTCGCGCGCTCGGCCTCCGACCGCGCCGGCGACGTGTTCATGGGCGTCACCTTCGCGTGGGGCGCCATGCTGCTCTTTATCGGGCCACTTTGGATGCGCTTCGACCTGCGGCTCGACTTACCGCGCTTGGCCATGCTGAAAACCATGCCGCTCCCCGGATGGCGCATCGTGGCCGCGGAGATTGCCGCCGTGACCGCACTACACTCGGTCACCGTGTGGTCGCTGATGGTCGTGCCGCTCACGATGTTCCTGCAGGAGCCCGCCCTCTTGGCCGAAAGCGGGGCCACGATCCCGATCATCGTGTCGGTGGCGGTGGGCGTGCCGGTCTTCAACGCGCTCATGTTCACGATCCAGAACGGCACCGCGCTGCTCTTTCCCGCGTGGGTGCGCTTGGGCACGGAGGCGCGCGGCTTTGAAACCATGGGACAGAACCTGCTCACCACCGGCGCCACCACACTCGTGGCCGCCATTGCCCTCGTATTTCCCGTCGGCCTTGGTGCGCTCGTGTTATGGATCACCAACGACTGGGGCGGCTGGTCGGTGCTCGTGGCGACACTTCTGGCCAGCGCCGTGGTGGTCGCCGAACTCTGGCCGCTCCTCCTCTGGCTTGGTGGCGTCTTCGAACAGATCGATGTGAGCGAAGTCGCCGCCTCCACCTGACGGTCACGACCTGACGGTTGCGACCCCATCGCCCTTCCCGTGCGATGGTTTGGTGCCTAACCTGCGAGGCCGGGGGTATCTCCCCCATGCCCGCTTCACGAACCGTGTCCACAAGCCATGCCGGCTGACGAATTCAAAGCGCCCGACGACGAAACGCCCGACGAAACGCCGGACGACGTTACGCCCGATGCCCTCGGACACGACGGGGTCGAAGGTGATGACGACGAGGACGGCGACGACGAGGACGGAGACGAGGACGACGACGGGGATGATGACGACTACGGCATCACCGACAGCATCGGCACCGGTGATGTCGATGGTGAGGAGAAGCCGGCCGTCTTCGTGACCACGCGCGAGCCCATCGCGCTGGTCGTGTCGCGCCTCGACGACCCGCGCGCCCCGGAATCGTCGGCGTTGGCCGCCTACATCGACGGCCGCATGGTCGCCCGCAGCGCCATGCCGCCGGAAGCCATCGAACGCCTCGTCGATCTGAAGCTCTTCGAAGAGCCGGTGGCCCTTGGTCTGTTCGCGTACGAAGAGGCGCCCGGGCTGCAGTGCCGCCTGTTCGCACTGGTCCCGCGCGCCTCGCTCGAGGCCGACGCGCACTCCGCCGAGCCGTGGAAGGCGAGTGTGCCGAGCTACGAGGCCATGCGCGACGCGGAAGACATGGACGACGAGATGGACGATGACGACGAGGACGATGACGACGAGTCCCCGTTCGAGACGATCCTTCTTGGCCACATCGTGCGTTTCGCCAAGGACCGCAAGTATCCCGACAACCTGGCCGAAGAAGCGGTGGATATTCTCACGCGCATCATCCACGGGGCGGAGCCGCTGCAAGACGCCGACCGGAAAGCCATCGACGACTTGCTGGGGTCGCTGTAGGAGTGCTTTCGGAGAGATCGTAAAGTGCTCGTTCACGCGAAGAGCGCGAAGTTCGCGAAGGCACGCGAAGAACAGCAGAGGGGGACGTAAGATGCCCCACCGTCGGATCGCCTCGACGGTGGGGCATTTTCTTTTCTAAACAGCAAAACCCGTTGTTGGCTTTCCTTCGCGTGCCTTCGCGGTCCTTCGCGAGCTTCGCGTGAACGAGCTGTTACCCAGCCCAGCCCATCACCCCACGAAGCAGAACAACAGGTGCCGCCACCGCGATCGCGGCGGTCAGCAAGCCGTAAGCGAAGCCCTCAGGCGCGACCTATCGCCGCTCGTCGTGTCCGCGAAAGCCGATGCGCTGATTCACCGCGCGGCGCGCGTCGAGCGTCATCCGCGACCACGCTCCGATTTCCGCGAGCGTGCGCCGACAGCCGCGACATTCCTGGCCCACGTCGAGCAGGCACACCTTGAGACAGGGCGACGTGGCCGGGAAATCAGACAGCGGCGGCAGCGGATCGCTCACGGCGCGGCCTTGACCGCGTTCCACGCCGGACACGACGGCGCCTGCCCAGCGGGCCGCGGCGGGCCATCAGG
>CAITQY010000172.1 GCA_903894655.1 uncultured Gemmatimonadota bacterium | reverse complement strand
GGTCGATCGCCTTGTCGGGGAGGAAGCGATCACCGATGTAGCGATTCGAAAGCGTCGCGGCGGCGACGACCGCGCCGTCGGTGATGCGCACGCCGTGGTGGGCTTCATAGCGCTCCTTGAGTCCGCGAAGAATCGCGATGGTGCTCTCGACGCTGGGCTCCCCGACGAACACGGGCTGGAAGCGACGCTCGAGGGCGGCATCTTTCTCGACATGCAAGCGATACTCATCGAGCGTGGTCGCACCGACCACGCGGAGCTCGCCACGGGCCAGCATGGGCTTGAGCATGTTGCCGGCGTCCATACTGCCTTCGGCCTTGCCGGCCCCGACCAAGGTGTGCAGTTCGTCGATGAACACGACGTAGAGCCCGTCGGCGCTGGTGATCTCCTTCATCACCGACTTGAGACGCTCTTCGAATTCGCCACGGAACTTGGCGCCGGCGATGAGGGCGCCGAGGTCGAGGGAGACGAGCTTCTTGTTGCGAAGCCCCTCGGGCACGTCGCCACTGATGATGCGCTGAGCGAGTCCTTCGGCGATGGCGGTTTTGCCAACGCCGGGCTCACCGATGAGCACGGGGTTGTTCTTGGTGCGGCGTGACAACACCTGAATGACCCGACGGATTTCCTCGTCGCGTCCGATCACGGGATCGAGCTTGCCCTTGCGCGCGGCCTCAGTGAGATCGCGGGTGAACTTCTCGATCGCCTGATACTGCCCTTCGGGCGATTGGTCGGTGACCTTGTGCGACCCGCGCACGAGCTTGAGCGCCTCGAGGAGCGCCTTGCGGTGGGCCCCAACGGTGGTGAGGACACGCGTGCTGTCGGTGCCCTTGGCATCAGAGAGGGCCAGCAGCAGGTGCTCGGTGGAGACGTATTCGTCGCCGAGGGCCTTGGCTTCTTTTTCGGCCGCATCGACGACCTGCGTGAGCTCGCGGCTGAAGGTGGGCTGGGCGTCGCTCTGCTTAGCGTAGCGGGCGGCCTCTTGGTCGGCGGCGGCGCGCACGCTCGCCACATTGGCGCCGACGCGCTGCAGCACCGGGACGACGATGCCTTCGTCCTGGGCCAGCAGCGCCAGCAGGAGGTGTAGATCGTAAACGAGCGGATTGCCGGCCTTGCGCGCGAGCGCGACGGCTTCGTTGAGCGCCTCAGCGCTCTTCACGGTCAGACGGTCGGGATTAATCATGGCGTTATGGAGAGGCAATCACAGTGCCGCGCTGTTGCTGCCAATACTGCAGACGACGGCGTCGGGTTTCGAGAGGGAAGCCCCTACAGCGGCCGGCTGAGCAGATCGTGGATACAAAATGGCGCGCCAGGTCCGTCCACCCGGCGCGCCATCGTGAGTTTTCTTTGGGGTCTCGTGGTGCTCGTTTACTCCCAGCTTACTTCACCACGATCATCTTTTTCACCAGCGGCACGCCATCCACCTCGAGACGATACAAATACACGCCCGAAGCGGCCTCCCGCCCGGTTGCTTGGACCTTGCCATCCCAGTACGCGACGTAGTCGCCGCACTGAACGGACACTTTTTCTAGCGGTTGACCTCCGGCCACCCCTCCGGTTCCGCCCTGCAACACCGGCGTCGCTACAACCTGCATGATCATGTTGTAGACCTTCAAACTGACGCGGTACTGCCGACCGGGCTCGGTGCAGTTGGGTGCATCACCCACACTGAACGGGATGCGAGTCTCAGGATTGAACGGATTCGGAAAGTTCTGTCCGAGCGTCGCTCCATTGCGGCGTTGCTTACTGTCCTGCGCGGCCGCGACCCGTGGCATGATCACGCTGAGAGCGAGCACAAGACCCAGTGCTCCCCACACACGTTTCATGTTGCTTCTCCGACTGACGAATCAGGTTTGTGAGTCGAAGTCTCCAAGTGAAAGGTGGAAATCGGACCTGGGAATCAGGTCTCCTTGAAGGTAGGACGCGTAGGTGGGGCCGTCAAGCAACATTCCTCAGACGCTCCGGGGCGCCTCGCCAGGCGCCCCTGCTCACCACCGCCCTTGCTCCCAGACCCCAAAGGCCCGGAGTTCGCGGCTGTCGGGGAGGTGCTGGGTGACGAACTCCCGCAACAGCCGCTGGTGGGCGCGGCAGTCGGCCGGCTCGACCACGGGCTGATCGCCCCGCAACCACGCGGAAATCACCTCGCGGGCGGCGGCGGGAAGCCGACGGCCGGCGGGCGCCATTTTGGCACACAACGGGCAGAGGACCCCGCCGGCAGCGTGGCTGAACCGCGCATCGGCCTGGGCTGGGATCTCGGCGTGGCATTCGGCGCACCGGTCGATGCTCGGCATAAAGCCGACCTCACTGACCAGCCGCCAGAAGACGCCAAGGGTCAGGGCCACGGTATCGGCCTCTGAGGCCTCGGCGATGGCGTCCAGCCCCGCGGCGACCCCGAGATACACCCGGGGCGCCGCCTCGTCGTGGACCACGCGCATGACGCACTCCACGAGGGCACTCGCGGCGGTGAACCGGCCCAGATCGGCGCCCAAGCCCACCCGCGAGCGCGTGACATCGAACGCGTTGAGGGCATGGAGGTCTCGCCCCGGCTTGACCTGAATCTGCGCCTGCCCTTCGGCGAACAGATCAACACCACTGCCGAACCTCTTCTTGGACGACCGGGCCCCACGGGCCACCACCGACAGGACGCCGGCCTCGCGAGTGGCCAGCCGCAGGATGCGCGACGACTCGAGATACGGCACGGCGTGCAGCACGATCGCGTCGGTGGTGATCAGGGGCATGGGTGGAGATTAGCGACTGCCCCGAGACGGCGCGTCGTGCCACGGCGTCATGGACGGCGTGCGCACGTCTTACGGACGGATCGCGAGGTCGACGCCGCCCTGATTGGCGGCCACGCGGCGCACCTCGGTGCCAGCCGGGCTGAACACGAGCAGCGAGGTCACCGACCCGGTGCCATTCTGGATACAGTGCAGCCGGCCGAGGGCATCGGCCTGCCCGCTGCCGCAGGTGACGGCGGTGCCGGAGGCGCCGGTGAGCACCAGCCAGTCGGCCGACGCCGACGTGACAAAGCTCAGATCGGCCGTGCGCACCTTGATGATCCGGTTGGTGAAGGAGGCGAGATCCTGATAGAGCGAGACATACAGGAAACCGTCGAGGCCGAGCTTCATGCCGGCGCCGTAGCTATTGGCCGGCATCTTCTTGTTGAGCAGCACGCGCTTGCCGCGCAGGTCGACTTTGGTGATGCCGCCGGTGGCGATCAGCGTGTAGGGGAAGGACGCGAAGCTGGCATCACCACCGGCGCTGATGTACGCCACGTCGCCATCGAGCAGTGCCGAGGCGCCCGAGCCACGCAGTCCCGGCAGGAGGATCGTGTCGCGTGTAGTGCCCGTGTTCGGCACGCGGATCAGACGGACATCGCCCTGCACTGCATAGTTCACTTTGCAGTTGGCGTTGGCATCGACGATCCAGGTAGCGTTGTCGAACTGAAAGAGATCGGTCGGGCACGTGCCGGCGTTGGTGATCCGCGTGCTGGTCGCGGTTCCAGTGCCAACGAAGGACACGAGCGCGATGCTCGAGGAATCGCGCAGGGCCGCGCCGATGAGCGTCTGTCCACCCGTACCGGCGAGGAGTCGGGCACGTGACGGATTGCTGCGCGGGGGAAGCTGAATGCGACGCGTACTGGAGGTGCGCACGTCGGTGACGTACAACAGATCACCAGCGCCACGGCTCGATACGGCAAGCACCGTATCGCGCAGGAGCGTAAAGCCGCCGGCATCGAACTCGGTGGTCGGCGCGAGCGTGAGCTTCGTACTGGCGCTGCCCGTGTCGCCAAGGAACGTGAGGCCGGGCTGGATGAAGCCGTCAAGTACGATGATGCCGCGCGGCGGCTGCGGCGTGCTGTTGTTGATCCCGTCATTCCCGCAGGCGGCGAGCGCTGCGAGCAGGACGGCGAGGGGAGCGGCGAGGGCGCGGCGGCGAACGGTGGAGCGAGAGCGGACCTGCGGGGTCATCGAGGGAAGTGTTGCAGGGTGAACGACATCGCCCAGGAGCGCCCTGGCGACGGAAAGCCACGAACCGACTGCCACGAGGCATCGGCCGCATTCTCAAGCGAGAACGCGACCAAGGCATCGAGGCGGGGCCACGGCCAGTACGGCAGCACGCGGAGCTGTTGTGCGACGGTCACGTCGACAAGCGACAGTGCGGCCAATTCGAAATCGGGGTTGCGAGGGCCGGCCGTGTACGGCCGGGCGCCCGTGCCGCGCCACACGATGGTGACGTGCTGCGCGGCCGTGTTCAGCTGTAGCTGCGCCCCACCGGCAACGCGTGGGACATACGGCGTGGGAATGCGCAGACCACCGGTGCTGAGGATGGCGTCGTACGCGGTGACCCAGGCCGAGGCCGAAGCGACGCCCAGCGCGAGCTCGGCGCGCGACTCGACGCCGCGCAATTGTTCCACGCCCACGTTGGCGGGGCTCCAGCCGAAGTTGCCGGGGAACCACACGATCGCATCCCGCGTGTTGCGCGCGACGACGGCGCCCTCGAGGCTGGCGCGGCGGCGCGCGGTGCCGGCGACGATTCGCAAACCGCTGGACGCGTCGAGATCGACGCGCTCCGGTGACAACGCCCGCACGAACAGCCGTTGCGGCGAGGAGAAGTACAGATCGTACAGCGTGGGGACACGCACCGCCTGCGCCACGCGGCCGAACGCGACCAGCTGCGTTTGCTGGCCGAGCCGAGCGATCCGTCGTTCGGCGCCAACGGACGCGGTGGGGCGTACGCCGCTGCCTTCGATGACATCGGCGCGCGCACCGATATCGATGTTCCATCGATCGTCGCCCGTTGCGCGCCATGCACGCGTCACGGCGACAAAGCCACGACGACGTTGCTGGGTGATGCCACCGGTAGCAGCAAGTCGATCGGCACCGACACCGAGGCGCCACGCCACATCGCGGAGGGCCCCACGCCATTCGGCATCGGCGGCCCATGCCACCGCCCGCGCATCGAGCGCGGGGCGGGTGGGATCGACATACCGCAACGACAATCGACGCACACCGGCCACCAGCACGGTGCCACGCAGTCCGGCTTGGGCCCGCACCAGCACGCGGTCGGTGCGCGCGCGATCGGCATCGTAACTGCGCACATTGGCGGGGCCGACCATACCACGCTCGCTGGTCGAACCGAGCACAGAGAGTTGCGCGCGGCTTCCCATCACGCCAATCGACGCGGTGGTTCGCTGTTCGTCGTTGTTGACACGCGCTTCACGCTGAGGTGCCGCGCCCGCGTCGTTCACGAACGCGAAATCGTTGGACGCGGTGCGCCGCGCGGCGCTGGCCTGCCACAGGGCGCCGGCGGTTTGCGCGTGCCACGCGCCTTCGATGGTGCGCTGTCCGAAGGCACCAAGCCGAACGGACGCCACGCGTTGCGCCGACGACGTGAGTGCCAACACGCCGCCGGTGGCACCGGCCCCGGTGCCGAC
Source organism: uncultured Gemmatimonadota bacterium (assembly GCA_903894655.1). Taxonomy (GTDB): domain Bacteria; phylum Gemmatimonadota; class Gemmatimonadetes; order Gemmatimonadales; family Gemmatimonadaceae; genus Gemmatimonas. Next base: position 2,568 of record CAITQY010000172.1, on the reverse strand, counting down.
CGGATCAGCGCCAAGCGCCACCGTAGCCGACTGCAGCCCCGCGAGTGGAATATCCGACACGTCGGCCATGCCGGTGGCGGGATCGTTGAGGGGCATGCCGTCGAGCGTGATCGCGACCTGCTCGCGACGTGCGCCACGCAGCGACAGCCCGGTCTCGCCACGGGCCGTGCGCAGGTTGGTGTACGGCATGAGCGCGAGCAGCGCATTTACGGACGACGCACCGGCGATGCGCGCGTCGGCCGTTGTCAGCGTGGCGCTCGTGCGACCGGCGGTGCGCTCTGTGCCTGAGATGTCAGCGGGCGCGGTCACGCGCAGTGGGGCCAGTTGTTGGGCGGCACGCTCCGCGCTCGTGGCATCGCGCGGCAGCAGCGACAGCCAAAGGGTATCCCCATTCAGGCGTATATCACCCGCGGCCTGCGCACCCGCGGCCTGCGCACCAGTGACGACGCGCGACGTGTACCCGGCGCGGGTGACGTGCACGCTGTCCGTGCGGCCTACGCGAACGACGGCGCACGCGCCTTCCAGCCGGCGTGCCGGGGCCGACGATTGCCGAAGCATAGCGGCAGTGGGCCGCACCGTGAGCTCGGCGCCGACTACCGGCGCGCGCGTGCGCGCATCGGTCACGCAGATGGTCGTGGCATCGCGGGGCGGTTGATTCAGTGGCGCGATCAGACTGACCAGGAGGAGCACCGCGATGCTCACGAGGACGGACGCTCGCGAGTGCGACCGCTGCCGCGCAGCGGGAGCAACGCCGGCGCGCCGACGGCGGGATCGCGGGTGACAACGAGCGGCCATTCGTACACGCGCTCGAGAATCTCGCCACGCATGACGGCGGAGGCATCACCGGCCGCCGCGACGGTTCCGCGATGCAGTAGCACGATATGCGCCGCGAAGCGCGCCACGAGGTTGAGTTGATGGCTCACCAGCAACACCGTTTGTCCCTGCTGGGCGAGCCCATCGAGCAGTTCGAACACCGCCATCTCATGCGCGATGTCGAGAAAGGTGGTGGGCTCGTCGAGCACGAGGACCGGCGCCGCCTGCGCGAGCGCACGGGCGATGCGCACGCGCTGCCACTCGCCGCCGGAGAGCGTGTCGGTGCGACGACCGATGGCGTCGGCGATCCCCGCGCGTGCAACGGCGCTTTCGACCGCCGCGTGATCGTCGGCGCTCATGCCGCCGAAGGCGCTGCGTCGGGCGTGTCGGCCCAGGGCCACGAACTCCTCGACACGCAGCGGAAGCACCGGCTCCTCACGCTGCGGTACGATCGCGATCCGACGCGCGATCTCGCGCGCATCGAGCGATGCCACATCCACACCACCCACCGACACGCGACCGGATTGCAATGGCACACGGCGCAACAACGTGCGCACCAGCGTGCTCTTGCCGCTGCCATTCGGCCCGACGACGGCGGTCATCTTTCCCGGTTCGGCCAACACCGATACGTGATCGAGCGCCAAGGTGGGCCGACCGGCGTAGCGCACACTCACGTTGTCGAACGCGAGCGGTGATCCCTGCTCTCTCGGTCGCGCGGCTTCGCTCATGCGGCCAACCGACGAAGACGGAGCAAAAAGAAGGGCACGCCGACCAGCGCGGTGACCGCGCCAAGCGGCAGGTCGGCGGGCGCGCGCACCGTGCGCGCCAGCAAGTCGGCGGCGACGAGCAAGACGGCGCCGTAGAGCGCACTCATGAGCAGCATTGGTCGATGCTGCCGCGCACCGAGCGCGCGCACGATGTTCGGTACGACCAAACCGACAAATCCGATGAGGCCGGCGGAGGCTACCGTTGCCGCCGCAAGCCACGACGCCACCAGAAACAGCTGACGCGATACGCGGTCGACGTCGACGCCGAGCGCTGCCGCCGGTTCATCGCCGAGCGAGAGGACATCGAGGTCACGCGCGCGCCACACGAGGACACCGCCGAGCAGTAGGAGCGCAGCGGCGCAGCGCGCGACGGCGGGCCACGTGGCATCGGCGGCCGACCCCATCATCCAGAAGAGCGCACCGCGCAGCCGTTCGGGCGGTGCATCAGCAAGCGCCACGAGAATGGCGGCGTTGGCGAAGGCCCCGACCACGACACCGGCCATGAGCAGCAGCTTGGTATCGGCACTGCCGCCGACGACACGCGCGATGGCGGTGACCACGACCGTGGCGATGGCCGCTCCAGCAAAGGCGCAGGCCGTGACGAGTGCCGGTTGCACCACGCCGAAGGCCATCGCGGTCACGGCCCCCACGGCCGCGCCACCGGAGACGCCGAGCAGGTACGGTTCCGCCAATGGATTGCGCAGCGTGCCCTGGAGCGCGCCACCGCTGCTGGCGAGGCCAGCGCCGACCAGCGCGGCAAGCAGCACGCGTGGTGCCCGCAGGTCGCGCACGATCGCGATGGTGGACGGATCACCGATACCGCGGAGCGCATCGACGATGTCACGCGTGGCGATCGGCACGGCGCCGATGGCGAGTCCGAGCCCGATCACGAGGACCAGCAACAGCCCACCGATGCCCCAGGCCAGCCAGGGGGAGGTAGTATGATCAGCGAGGTCGCGCGACATCCGGGTCACGGCAGCGAGTCGCG
>CAITQY010000171.1 GCA_903894655.1 uncultured Gemmatimonadota bacterium | reverse complement strand
CCATTGGCAGGCCAACACTGCCGGCCGCAATCGCTAGCGCACTGGCGCAGTTCGACGAGGTCATCGTGATATCCGATGGCGTCGACATCGACTGGGCCACGATGCCAACGGGCCCGATGTACATCACGCTCGGCCGCGCGCATGGCAACTTCGGGGCCGTGGCACGCAACACGGGCGCCTACCTGACACGCAGCGACTGGATGGCGCAGCTCGACGACGACGACGAGTGGACACCCGACGCCGTCCAGGTCATCAGTGAAGCGATCAGCGAGCGCCCCGATGTAGACGTGTGGCTACCCGGCCTTGCACTGAACAACGGCGCACACATCTGCATCGAGCCCGGCTTGAGAGTGGGTAACGTGGCGATGCCGATCACGCGACCAGCAACCTACTGGGTCACGCCGTACCGTGCGGTGCACGCAACCGCGGACGCCATCGACTTCGGCCACATCGAGCAGCTCGAGCAGGACGGCCACACCCTCGGATGGATCGGCCAACCGATCTACCTGGTGCGACCATGAGCGCGCGCGAAGGCGACGACCTGCGAAGTCATGCGTGGAAGAAAGCCCGCGCCAAGGTGCTCGCCACCGCGCACCTGTGCTACCTGTGCGGCCAACCCATCGACCACACCGTTGACCCTCGCAGCCGCTGGGCGCCGAGCGTCGACCACATCATCCCGCGCAGCCTCGGCGGCTCGCTGACAGCGCCCGCCAACCTGCGCGCCGCGCACTACGGATGCAACTCAAAGCGCGGCAACGGCACGAAGCGCCGCCGGCCACCGACCTCGTCGACGGGCTCGGCCTCGCGCACCTGGTGACGCACTGTGACCGCCGGGCCTAGGGGGTGGGGTCGGCGATCGTCGAGCGTCATCCTGCTGACCGCGCACTTCCGCAGTTTTTCTCTCCCTAGCGCGTCTCTGGAGGCCGTCGTGTCCGTTTCCGACGCCGCCGCGACGGGCCACCGCGCGGCGATCTTGGCCGCGATCCGCGACAACCTGGCCGCGCGCCTTGACGACCCCGAGATTCGTGACGCCGCATCTGTGGCGCGTCAGCTCGTCGGGGTATTGGATGCGCTGGCTGAGGGGCCGGCCGAGGAGGCCGATTTCATTGATGAGCTCCGCGCAAGGCGTGCAGCTTCCGAGGCTGTCAAGCGTCCCGCCAAGGGTTGACTCGCTCGGCTCTGACGCCGTCGACCTCTGCGCCGCGGCTGGCCTCGCGCTCGACCCGTGGCAAGCGTTCACTTTGGAGCAGATGCTCGGGCGCCGAGCCGATAAGTCGTGGTCGGCATTTGAAGTCGCGCTTGTCTGCGCTCGTCAGAACGGCAAGGGCGCCGTGCTTGAGGCGCGAGCCCTGGCTGGTCTATTCCTACTGGAAGAAACTCAGCTCCTGTGGTCAGCTCATCAGTTCAAGACGTGCAGGGAGGCGTTCCGTCGCCTCGTCGGATTGATCGAGCAGACACCCGCGCTCAAGTCACGCGTGAAGAACATCCGAACCTCACACGGCGAAGAGGGCATCGAACTCAAGACCGGCCAGCGGTTGCAATTCGTCGCGCGCTCGAGGACGAGTGGTCGCGGCTTCACCGCCGACGTGGTCATCCTTGACGAGTGCCAGGTGCTCGACTCCGAGGACATGAGCGCGCTCATCCCCGTGCTGTCGACGCGGCCTAACCCGCAGGTCATCTACACGGGAACCGTCGACGATCAGGCCACGCACCTACGCGGCCTACGCGAACGTGCACTCGCTGGCGGCGACGCGTCACTGTGCTACCTCGAGTGGAGCGCGCCGGAGGAGTCCGACCCGGCCGACCCGCAGGCGTGGGCTGCGGCTAACCCTGCGATGGGCATTCGCATCTCAGCCGAGCACATCGGCCGCGAACTCGCCGCACTCTCCGGCGACGTCGACTGGTTCCGGCAGGAGCGACTGAGCATCTGGCCTAAGCGCGTGCCCGATGGCGTCTTCAACGACGACCAGTGGGCCGCCTGCCAGGACGAGGCCAGCGTCATGCTTGACCCGGTCTGCTTCGGCATCGACGTCAGCCTCGACCGCTCGTGGGCTGCGATCTCGGTGGCCGGCCGTCGCGATGACGGGCTCACGCATGTCGAGCTTGTCGACTACCGGCGCGGTACCTCGTGGGTCGTCGAGCGCGTCCGCGAGCTCGTGGATCGCTGGTCGCCTGGCGCCGTGGTTGTCGACGCCGGCGGCCCTGCTGGTTCGCTGCTCGCTGACTTCGAGGCGGCGCGCGTGCCCGTCGTCCTGACTTCTGCGCGCGATGTCGCTCAGGCCTGCGGCGGTTTCTTTGACGCTGTCGACGGCGGCTTCATCAAGCACCTAGGCCAGTCCGACCTCTCGGCCGCTGCACTCTCGGCGCGTCGGCGACCTCTCGGCGATGCGTGGGCGTGGGCTCGCAAGTCGTCCACCGATGTCGACATCTCGCCGCTCGTCTCGGCGACCCTCGCCCACTGGGCGTCCCGCTCCACCGGCGCCAAGACCGAGCCGTCCGTCTACGTGATCTGAGGAGGTTCGCCCAATGGTGTGGCCGTTGCTACTGATCCTGCTCGGCGGCGTTCTCCTGGTCGCTGGCGTCGCGATGCTGTCGATCCCTGCAGCCTTAATGGTGGCGGGCGTCGCGCTCGCGGCCGTTGGCCTTCTCATTGATGGGGATGTGTTCAAGTGAGCCGAGTGATTGATCGCATCCGGGGCGGTGACCGCTCGCTACTACCTGAGCCCGAGCTCGTTGCGTTCATGTCGCAGAGCTACGGCGGCACAACCTCTGAGCGAATCGTCAACACCTACCGCGACTATGCCGCCCTTGGCTATGCGGCCAACTCGGTCGTATTCGCGTGCGTGCTCGCTCGCGTCCAGATGATCGCCCAGGCAGAGTTCCGCTTCCAAGACATTGCGACCGGCAAGCTCTACGACGACCCTGAGCTGGAGATTCTGCGCCGGCCGTGGGCCAACGGCACCACCGGCGACCTCCTCGCACGGATGGAGCAGCACAACTCGATCTCGGGCAACGCGTTCGTCCGCCGCGACGGTGACGTGCTCGTCGTGCACCGGCCCGACTGGGTGACGGTCATCACGTCGCCGTCCTACGCCGGCCGTCACGATGTCATCGGCTACACGTACTGCGAGGGTGGCCTAGGCCAAGGAACAGAGGTCGACTTCCGCGTCGACGAGGTCGCGCACTGGTCACCGATCCCTGACCCGCTCGCCCGCCATCGCGGGATGTCCTGGCTGACGCCGGTGCTGCGAGAGATCAACGCCGATGTCGCGATGACGCGCCACCGGCAGATTTTTTTCGACAACGCCGCGACGCCGAACCTGATGCTCAAGTATGCGCAGAAGCTGAACAACGAGACGCTGATGTCGATCAAAGAGCGTTGGCAGGCGCGCTACGGCGGACCTGCTGGCGCCGGTGGCACCGTCGTGCTCGACGAGGGCGCAGACCTGACGGTCGTCGGCTCATCGTTCAAGGATATGGACTATGACGTAGTCCAGTCTGCTGGCGAGGCGCGCATCGCCGCGGCCTCCGGTGTTCCTGCCATCGTCGCGGGTCTGTCGCGCGGCTTGGACGCCGCGACCTACAGCAACTACGAGCAAGCGTTGAAGGCGTTTGGCAATGGCACGATGGCGTTCCTGTGGCAGTCGGTGGCCGCCGCGCTCTCGCCGCTGGTGCGCGTGCCCGACGGCTCGCGGCTCTGGTACGACGTGAGCGGCATCCCTGCGCTGCGTGATGGCGAGCAGGAGCGCGCCGCCACCATGCAGGTGCTCGCACAGACCGCGTCGACTCTGCTCACCGCGGGCTACGAGTCGGAGTCGATCATCGACGCATTGACTGCCGGTGACCTCAATCTCCTCAAGCACAGCGGCCTAGTTTCCGTTCAGCTCTACCAGCAGACCGCCGCGAACGATGTGGCTACGTGATGGGGCGCTCACTCAACCCGAAGGGAACCAACGTGGACGCTCTCAGTCGCTCCTATACCACTGAGCTTGAGGTGAGGTCCGACGGTGACGGCCGCACCATTCAGGGCATCGTCGTCCCTTACGGCCAGACCGCCAAGGTGTCCGACGGCGGCCCGTCCTACCAGGAGCGGTTCCAGCGCGGCGCGTTCTCGAAGTACCTGAGCGAGAAGCCCGTCGACCGCTTCGCCCTGCGACTGCTCTCCCAGCACGACGCCAACAGGCCGCTCGGCCGTGCCGTCGACATGGTCGAGACAGACGCGGGCCTGATGGGCTCGTTCCGCGTGTCCGACACCGCGCATGGCCGCGACCAGCTTGAGCTCGTGCGCGATGGCGTGCTCGGTGCCTTCTCCGTTGGCTTCGTCCCGATGCAGGCCAAGCGCGACGGGTCCATCACCGTTCGCACCGAGGTCGCACTGAGAGAGGTGAGCCTAGTCACTTTTCCGGCCTACGAGGGCGCGGTCGTGACTGGCCTGCGCCAGCTCGCACCCGACGAGCAGATGCTCGCTCAGCAGTTGCTCGCCTGCCTCACTGTCGCCGACGTGAAGCTCGACCCGATCATTGACGCGCTCGCATGCGCCGATGGTGCGCTTGACATGGCGCAGTCGGTCATCTCGCAGATCCTCGGGATGCCTGACCCGAACATGGACGACGAAGAGGCCGAAGGCATGGCCTACGACATGGGCGACATGAGCCCCATGCAGATGTCGTCGTCACTGACTTCCCTCGCGCGACGGCTTGACGAAGCCATCGCCGCCAGGGCTTCCACCACTCCAACCGGAGCCGGTGCCGATGGGCCGCTCACGCACCCAGGTCGGTTCGTTATCGCTCGCAACGTGTTGCGGGTGTCCCTCATCGAAAGAGGTATCAAAAGATGAACAAGCGCATCGAGGAGCTGTCGACCACGGTCGACTCGCTCCGCACCGAGATGCTCGCCCTGGCGGACGTTGAGTCCCCCACCGACGAGCAGGCGACCCGGTCCGAGACGATCGTCGCCGAATACGACGAGGCTGTCAGCAGCCTCGCCTCTGCTCGCGCACTGGAGGAGAAGGCCGCCGCGGTTCGTACCGCTGCCGCCGACCCCGCCAACCGCGAGTCCGGCTTCGGCGGAGCGCCCGAGGTCATGTTCAAGCGCTCGCCGTTTGAGGGTGCCGACTCTGGCACCGTCAAGCGCATGGAGGCCAGTGAGGTCGCCTCGCGCGCCCTCACCGCCATCGAGTCGGCCACTGGCTACAGCAGTGACTGGCAGGAGCGCGCCACGCGTCTGATCGAGAACTCGGCCGAGGTCCACGTGACCACGCCCACCGAGGTCGCACGTCACGCGCTGCTCACCGGATCGCCGGCCTACCACCGCGCATTCCTCAAGGTGCTCCAGTACCCGATGGACTTCCACTCGATGCTGGAGCCCGAAGAGGCTGCCGCGTTCCGTGCTGCTCTGTCGACCACTGCCGCCAATGGTGGCTACGCGATCCCGTTCCTGCTCGACCCCACGGTCATCCTGTCGAACACGGGCGCCGCTAACCCGTTCCGCCAGATCAGCCGGATCGAGACTGGCGTCTCGAACAAGTGGAACGGCATCTCAAGCGCCGGCGTCACCGCTGAGTGGAAGACGGAGAACGGCACTGCTGCCGACGCTTCGCCGACTCTGGCCCAGCCGTCGGTTACCGCCTACCTTGCCGACGCGTTCGTCGCGGCATCGTTTGAGGTGCTCGAGGACACGGCTCTCGCCAACTCACTCCCGGCGCTCTTCGCTGACGCGAAGGACCGCCTTGAGGACGCGGCGTTTGCCACGGGCACCGGCTCCGGCCAGCCCAAGGGAATCGTCACGGCCGTGACTGCTGTCACGGCTTCACGTGTCTCGCCGACCACTGGTGGAACGTTCACCACCGCCTCACGCGCCGACGTGGACGCCGTCATCGAGGGCGTGCCGCCGCGGTTCCGTTCCAAGTCGTCCTGGATCGCCAACTACTCCACCTACGGCATCGTCCGTCGGATGGACCAGAACGGCGGCTCCAGCTTCTGGGCGAACCTGGGCGCGAACCAGCCGAACGAGCTGCTGGGCCGTCCTCAGTACGAGGCGTACAGCATGGCGTCGACGATCACCACGGGCAGCAACATCCTGCTCGCCGGTGACTTCTCGCAGTTCCTGATCTTCGACAGGATCGGCAGCACCATGGAGTACATCCCGAACACCTTCGACACCACGTCGGGCCGTCCTCTGGGACAGCGCGGCTGGTTCTACAACTGGCGCGTCGGCTCCGACGCTCTGGTGCCCGGCGCGTTCCGCGTGCTGAAGCTCTAACCAGTCACAAACTCGCTGAGGGTCGGCCGCAACCCGGCCGGCCCTCAGTGAGCACTGAAACACTCTGAGGGGAGTGGGGCGCATGAAGGTAGTGAAAGGCACGGTGGCCGTCGGCTATTGCTACGGCCAAGAGGTGGCGTCAGGTTTCTGTAATTCGCTGGCCGGAATGTTGGCGCACGAGCTGACGGCCGGCTCGCATCTTCGAACGTTGCTGCCGGTCTATTCGGGCGTCAACATCTCGTCGGGCCGCAATGAGATCGTTGAGCAATTCCTAGCGGGCGACGCGGAATGGCTGCTCATGCTCGATGCCGACATGACGTTTGACAGGTTTCTAGTCGAGCGCCTGGTCGACGCGGCCGACGCTAAGACGGCGCCGATTGTGGGTGCGCTCGCGTTCGGCGTCAATGACGGCGAACTCTTCCCGACCCTCTACTCGATGGTCGAGGCCGAGGACGGCGGGCCGCAGACGATCCGCTTCCTTGACTTCCCGGAGGACGAGCTCTTTCAGGTTGTCGGCACGGGCGCCGCGTGCGTTCTCATCCATCGCCGCGTGTTTGAAGCCGTCGCCGCTAAACAGTTCTCGGTCGCCTACCCGTGGTTCCAAGAGGGCGAGATTCGCAACTCGCGCGTCTCGGAGGACATGACCTTCATGTTGCGCGCCGGGCAGCTCGGCTTTCCGGTGCACGTTCACACGGGCATCACGGTGGGCCATCAGAAGTCTTACGTTCTGACGGCTGAAATGTACAGATCGCAGCGTCAGTTCCAACTCGCCATGCGTGCCGTCGAAGAGAGCCAGGAGGTCAGTGAGTGAGCACCTATCCGGCCACCCTTGACGCGCTCACCAACCCGGCGCCAGGTGACAGCCAAGCCCTCGTCTCCCACGCGGGCCAGCACGCCAACGCGAACGATGCGATTGAGGCCATTGAGGCCACGCTCGGCGTCAACCCTCAGTCGTCCTACGCGACGGTTGCCGCGCGCCTGACGGCCATTGCGCTGGGAGTCATCGGGCCGACTGGCCCGACTGGTGCCACTGGAGCGACTGGCGCCACGGGCTTGACGGGTCCGGCTGGTTCCACGGGCGCCACTGGCCCCACGGGCGCCGCTGGTCCGACCGGCGCAACGGGCGCCACTGGCCCACTCGGTGCGGGCAACTATCTCTACCTAAACGCTTTCTTCGTCTAGAGGAGCATCATGGCCACCACGCCCGCATTTGTCTCGACACCGCGCCTGACCGTCGCCTCAGTGTCGACGGCCAACACGGCCATTGACGGAACCGGCACGATCACGTCACTTATCACCGGAGTGGCTGCGGGCACGCGTGTGCTGGAGATCGCGGCTCAGTGCTCGGCGACCTCGGCCGCCGCCCTCGTCAACCTGTTCATCTCGACCGACAGCGGCTCGACGTGGACACTCTTCGATCAGGTCGCCATCACGGCCGCGACCTCGTCAAACACGGTCAAGGCCAACCGAAACACGGCGACCTACCAGAACCTCATCCTTCCCGGCGTCGCGTACTCCATCGGCTGCACCACGACCATCACGCAGGCTACGCGCGTCTACGCGCTCGCGGGCGACCTGACCTGAGCATGAACACCACAACGCGCTGGCCGTCGGTGGATCGCTCGCCGACGCCGACAGGCTGGGCGCGACCCGCGAACCTCATGCCCGCCGATGTCCCGCGCTCGTGGCCGCGTGGGCGTCGGGCGACCTCGGAGGCTGAAGAGATCCTCGCCACCGCTGAAGCATGGTGGGATGTGGACCGCTCCGGCTTCCGTGACGGTGACAGGTTCCTCCGCAACATCGGCACGGCCGGGTCGGCGTTGGACTTGCGCCTCGGCTCGTCGGGTGTGGCTAACAGCAACGACCCGAAGTGGCTCGGGCCTGAAGGTCTGGGCTATGTGTATTTGCCCGGTAGTGGCGGGAACAACCTTGGGACGACGGACAACCGGGCGGGCACGGCCACGACGTGGCAGGTTTCGGCGCTGCTTGACACCACGGCGGTGGCGCTGCCGGTCATCTACTCGCGCTCCTCGTCCGCGGCGGCATTGATGGAAATCTATTTCCGCTACTCCGGTGCAAATATTCGGTCGGTTGTATTTTTCGTGGATGGCGGCGGCACCCAGCGGCAAACGACCGCTTCATCAGCATCGGGCTTTCCGGTTGGTAAGTACTGGTATCGCTGGACCGTTGACGCCTCAGCCGCAAACACGGTGGTCACGATGGAGTACGCGGACGACGCAGTGGCCGAGCCATCAACATGGACGACCTTCTACACGCAGACCTTCACGGGCGTGACCGGCCTCACCGTCCCGAGCGTCAACGCGCGCATCGGCGACATCGCCTACACGACGGGCGGGTCAGCCTTTCAGGGGCGCGTGTTCCGGTTGATCGAGCGGATCAACGGCAGCACGACCCTCGACGTTGACTGTGACGCAATCACCTCCGGCGCGGCGACCTCGTTCACCGCCACGACCTCGCAGACGGTGACGATCAACCGTTCGACCTCGGGCCGCAAGTCGGTGGCGATGCCGTCGAAGACTAAGGGCGGGCGGCCGTGCATGCTGCTCGGGACTGATGACTACCTGGAGTGTCAGGACGCGGCGCAGCATGGGCTGCTCAACTTTGGGCAGGGCGATTCGTTTACGGCTTTGGCGGTGGCTCGACGCTGGGCGACGCAAGTTTCGGCAGCCCGCATCATCGTCAAACTTGACGCTAGCCTCACCGCGCCAAACGGCTGGAGCGTTGCTAACTTCAGTACTGGACAATTCAACAACGTTGTTTTGAGCGACGGTCCTAACATTATCAACACTGGCACCACGACCGCCGCGTGGATTGCTGGAACGCTAACTACTAATGGAATGATTGTGGATCGCGTAGCGCGCACTTTACGCCCCATCATCAATGCAACGATTCACACAAGCACATCAACGGCCGCCGTCGGCTCAGCGGCTAACACGCAGACGGTTCGGATTGGTCGCAGTTCGGGAGTCGGGACGTCTTACGCCGACATGGAGTTCACCGCCGCCGCCGTCTTCCGCCGCGCGCTCACCGCCCGCGAAATCACCGTCATAGCCAACGCCGCACCGTGGGGAGTCTGACAATGGGCCGACTACGCAGCAAGACCAACAGCGCCGGGCTCACCGTCAACGCCGTGCAGCTCGGCGAGCCTGTCATTCTCACCGTCGACGCCGAGCCGCTCGGACCCGGCGACACGATCAGCGAGGCGTGGTTCATCTGGGACGACGAGGCGTTCGGAGATGGCGTGGTCAACGCTGACGGCACCGTGACGGCCGACTGATGCCGCGCACCTACAACGACGCCGTGACCTACGACGTGGAGATGTACGACTACACACCAGGCACGAATACGCCGATTGCTACCACGACCGGCATCAGCGCGACCGCAAGCCCGGCCACGATGAGCGGGCCGACGATGACGGCCAGCACGTATCAAACTGCGACGATCACGCCGGGAGGCTGACAGATGGCTTACGACCTCGGCGACCCGGTGCCGCTCAGTATCAACATCAAAGACTCGTCAGGCACGCTAGCCAACGCCACGCTCGTCACGCTCTACGTGACAGACCCAAGCGGCTCGACGACCAGCGCGGCCATCACTGCCACCAGCACCGGCGTCTATCAGAACACCTACGTGCCGAGCACCGTTGGCCGCTACATCGTCCGATGGGTCGCGACGGGAACCAACGCGAGCGCCTACACGGACAGCTTCGAAGTCAACGACCCGGCCGAAACGTTCATCGTCAGCCTGGCCGACGTGAAGAAATACCTGAACATCACCAGCACTACGAGCGACGAAGAAATCCGGCAGTTCATCCTTGAGGCCACGGACATCTGCGAGTCGATGGTGAACCAGAAGCTGCGGCGCAAGTCGTTCACTGAGAACTACACGGCCGTCGAGGGCTCGGTGATGCTCATCAAGCAGCCGGTGACCGCGATCACCAGCCTGACCGAGAACGATGTCGCACTAGTTGAGGATGTCGACTACTTCGTGAACTACCGCGCGGGAATCGTGTACCGCGGAGATTCCACCATGCGGCGATTCTGGCGCAGCGGCGTCAACAACATCACCGTCACCTACGTCGCGGGCAAGACCGAGCCGTCACCCACTGAGCAGCTTCTCGTCAAGGAGACTGTGCGGCACCTGTGGCGCACGAAGCGCGGCGCGTCGCCGATGGCGATGGGCAACGGTGACGAGTTCATCCCGGGCGGCAACAACGTCATCACCTACCGGATGCAGGAACTTGCCGACCTCATCAACGTCCCAGGTTTCGGCTGATGGCCGTCTCACAATTTCCCGGCGTCGTCGACGCACTAGTGACTCTGCTCAAGGCCACCGCGACACTCAGTGCTGTCGTCATCAGTGACGGCCTGCCGATCACCGAAGACCGGATGAACGACCTGGTGATGATCGGCTCGACGGGCTCACCGGATGACACGCGCTCGGGCACGATCACCCAGGAGTACAACGACATGGCCGGCGTCAACTCAACGCGCGAAGAGCGTGTCGAAATCTCCTGCTGTGTCATCTCGCAGACTGGCGATGTTGACGTGTCGGCCACGCGTACCCGCGCCTTTAACATTCTCGGCTATATCTCCGACGCGGTGCGCGCCAACTACACGCTGGGCGTCTCGGGCGTGATGCGCGTCGAGCTGTCGGATGTCGAGGTATTCGTCGAGCAGTTCGCCGACGGCACCTCGGTGCGCCTGCCGTTCACGATCAGCGTGAACTCGCTCATCTAAACCACCACCACCAACACCGGACGCCATCTCGGCGCACCGGCTTCTACCCATGCCCGAGGAGATGCCGCGATGGCTCAGTTCCGCAACGTGACCGACGACGACCTGTGGGTCGCCACTCCCGACGGCCTGGTGAAGGTCGAGGCCGACTCGATCCTGACCGTCAGCGACGAGTACGCGGCGACCGTCTACTTCCAGACCGGCGAGACGGGCGAGCCCGCACTGTTCGAGGCCGTCGCCGCCACGACCGCCAAGAAGACCACACCCACCCAGACGGCTCCGGCCGAAGCGAAGGAGTAGAAATGGCTATCGGTTCGGGCCTCGGCTCATCTGTTGGATTCAGCGTCAACGAGAGCACCTACGGCACCGCCGTCGCGGTGACCAAGTTCGCAAGAGTGAAGAGCGCGACCGCCAACAAGACGGCCACGCGCGTCCAGGGCGAGGGAATCCAAAACGGAATCCATGGCCAGTACGGCTCGCAGTACGTCGAGACTGTCACTGGCGGCTCGGGCCAGCTCGTGCTCGACGTGCAGTCGAAGAGCATGGGGCTCCTTCTCCAGACGCTCATGGGCACCACGGTGACCCCCGTGGTCCAGGGCGCTACCTCGGCCTACCTCCAGACGCACACCATCGCCGACACCCTCGGCAAGAGCATCACCGTGCAGCTCGGCCTTCCCAACCGCGCGGGAACGGTGACGCCCGCGACACTGCGAGGCTGCAAGGTGACGCAGGCCGCGTTCTCGTGCGCGGTCGACGGCCTCCTCGGCGCGACGTTCGACCTCGACGCGTTTGGCTACGAGAACAGCACCGCGCTCGCGACGCCGTCCTATTCGGGGTCAACGCCCGCCAACGTGTTCCACGGCGCGCAGATGTCGGTCAAGCTCGGAACCTACGGCTCCGAGGCTGCCATCGCTGGCGTGAAGTCCGCGGCCTGCACCATCGCCCGTCCGCACGACGCGGCCGGCTACTACGCGGGCGCGACTGTCGCAGGGACGAAGGCCGAGCCCGTTCTCAACGGCGCGACCACCATCAGCGGAACGCTCGACGCTGACTTCGTCACCGCAGCGGACCTCCACAACCGCGCCCGCGACAACTCCAGCACGTCAATGGTCCTTGAGTGGGTCGGCCCGCTGATCGCCAGCACCTTCTACGAGACCTTCCGCATCACCCTGCCGAGCGTCGTGTTCACGTCGCCCGAGGGATTCAACATCGCAGGCCGCGACAAGTTGCAGCACAGCTTCGGCTTCGAGGCGCGCTACGACGGCACCAACGCCTTCGCCACCATCGCCGTCATCTCGGCCGAGGTCGCGCTCTAACCATGACCGGAATCGTCTCCGTCTCGGTTCAGTCTCCAGACCTTGAGCGCATCGCCAAGAAGCTCATGGGAGACAAGGAACTCAACCGCGACATGCGGAAGGCGCTACGCCAACAGGCCGACCTATTGATCGCAGCGGAGAAGGCCGCCGTCATGGGGCTCAGCTCAAAGGGCACCAAGGGCTCAAACGCGGCGCAGGCGAACAAAGCGTTTGCTGAGCTGCGAGGCAAGAAGAAGATCACCGACGCGAAGATCGGCGCGGCATTGGGCCGCGCCGGTCTGCGTCAGTCGGTGTCCAACTCCATCGGCAAGATCATCCGATACCAGGGCAACGATGTCGGCATCCGCGTGCGGGCTCAGGCGTCGAAGATGCCGCCAGGCATGGACGGACTGCCGCGCATGATGAACCGCGGAAAATGGCGGCACCCGTTCTTCGGACACAAACAGTTCTACGGGCAGACCGTCAGCCCGCCGCGATTCTGGGACGAGACTTCGCGCGAGAAGCACCCGGCCATCATCAAGGCGATGCAAGAGGTGCTCGTCGACTTTGAGCGTCGATTCGACCGAATGTGAACGGCTAACCACACCAACCGTTAGGGGCGCACCATGAACATTGTCATGACCGCGGGAGACGAAACCCGCACACTCGATTTAAACACGATGCCGATTCGCGACGCCATGGACTGCGAGCGATTGACGAGCATGTCGTGGGTGGAGTGGCGCGAGGCGCTCGCGCAGGACCGCGCCTCAGCCGTCGCGTTCGCGTGGTGGATCGCGGGCAAGCGCGCATCGCTCGAGGTCGGCAAGTTCAGCGAGATCGACCTCGACCTGGCACAACTCCGCTGGTCGGTGGAACTCACCGACGAGGAGAAGGGCGCCGAGGACGACGCGCCCGAGGACGAGGACGGCGACGATGCCACGCGCCCTACTGGGCCAGACGAGGCGGAGATCCCGACCGACTAGACATCGTGAGCCGCGTCCGCATGTACGGGCCGGTGTTCCTGTATCTCTTCGGCGCATCAGCCGACGAGGACCACGTCATTGATACGTGGTCGGTGAGCAAGTTTGAAAGGTACGCCGCCGCTGCGGATCAGTTGCTTGAGATGAAGGGCAGGTAGTCGTGGCCGCCAAAGACCTAGTCATCAACCTGCTCGCGCACGACAAGGCGTCGGCCGAGATCAAGAAGGTCGGCAGCAGCATGTCGGCGCTTGAGCGCCAGACGAAGAGTCTGCACACTGCCGGTCAACTCATCGGTGCGGGCGCCATCATCGCGTTCGGCGCGGCCTCGGTGAAGGCTTACGCCGAGGCCGAGGTTTCGCAGGTCAAACTTCAGGAGGCCTACCGAAAGTTCCCGGCCATCGCGTCGGTGAACATTTCGGCAATGCGTGACCTGAACTCGGCCATCCAGGCGAAGACCGGCACGGACGACGACGAGCTCGCCGCGGCCGAGGCGAAGCTCGCCATGTACAACTTGACCGGCGAGCAGATTCAGAAGCTGATCCCGATCGTCAACGACTACGCCGTGGCCAATGGCATCGGCGTGACGGAGGCGGCGGGCAAGGTCGGCAAGGCGATGCTCGGCAACGCCAAGGCGCTCAAGGACATCGGGATCAACTTCAAGGCCACGGGCGACAAGGCCAAAGACTTTGACTCAATCTACTCCGCGCTTGAGGGCAAGGTTGGCGGCGCGGGCGAGGCGTTCGGCGCGAGCACCGCCGGTCAGCTCAAGATTCTGCAAGCGTCTTTCGGTGACCTTCAGGAGGAGATCGGCGCGCAGCTCGTGCCCGCGCTTCAGACTCTCGTCGGCATCGTCACGCCTGTTCTCGGCGCCTTCTCGAAGATGCCCGAGCCGCTCAAGACTGCCGCGGTCGCAATAGGCCTTGCATCTGCCGCCGCGCTGGTCGCGGGTCCTCGAATCCTGAGCATGGTCGGCAGCCTCAAGCTCATCTTCCCGGCCGCCACGCAGGCCACCGGAGCGCTGACCGCCGAGGCCGCCGCCGCGACTGCCGCGGGCACGGCGTCATCTGGCGCCGCATCCAAGGTTGGGATGTTGGGCAAGTCAATGGGCGCCATTGGCATCGGCGTCACTGCGACACTGGCTGTCGCGGCGGCCTACCAGTTCCTGCTCGACAAGGTGGGCGCCGGTGCCGACGCGGTCAACGGGCTCGCCGCCGCCGTCGCGGCGCAAGACAAGGAGGCCGCGCACTCGGCCGCACAGGCTTACGCGAACGCACAGGCGACCGGCAGTTGGTCCACGCAGATCGGCCTCTTGGCGGCGTCTGGCGGCCTCGCCTTTCCCGCAATGGTGACGGGTTACCTGAACGCCGGGAACGCGGCGTCGAACCTCGACGAGCAGCTCTCGACGATGGTGTCGGCCGGCTCGGGCAAGGCGGCCGACGACCTCATCAGGAGCCTCGGCATGTCTGCCGAGGAGGCCGCTGCCAAGTTCCCCAAGTACGCGGCAGCGGTCGCTGCCACTGCGAGCCCGTTCGGTGACCTTGACAGGAACGCGATGGCCGCGGGCGAGGCGGTCGGCTTCGTGGGTCAGCGTGCCGACGATACCTACGACTCGGTGAAGGCGCTCAAGAAGTCGGCCGATGAGCTGAAGGCTTCGCTCGAGGCGCTCGGCGGCAAGGCCATCGACCTCGACTCGGCGAACGCGGCACTACAGAAGTCTTACGACGACGCGCTGTCGTCGATCAAGGAGGCCACGAAAGACACCAACTCGCACACGGACGCGGTGAAGGAGAATCGCACCGTGCTCGACCTCAACACCGAAGCCGGCCGCACCGCTCAGGCTGGCCTTCAGGGCATCGCCGAGAAGTCACGCGCGGTCACCACCACAATGGCAGGGCAGAACCGATCCACCAAGGACATCGCCCAGTCGACCAAGGATGCGCGCGCCAAGTTCCTTGAGGCTGCCGACGCCGCAGGGTTGACCGCTGGCGCAGCGAAGAAGCTAGCGGACAGATACGGTCTCATTCCTGACAAGGTCGCTACCCTCATCAACATCGACAAGGCGCAGGCGATCCTCGACCTAGCGCACCTCAAGGACAACATCGACGGATTCCTGCGGCCTCGCACTCTCGTGATCAACATCGAGGGCCACGGGAACGTGCGACTCCTCGACCCAAGCACTCTGACGCCCGCGTCGGGCGGCTACATCCAAGGCCCCGGAACGGGAACGTCGGACAGCATCCCCGCAATGCTCAGCAATGGCGAGTACGTGGTGCGCGCCTCCAGCGTGCAGCGCCTCGGCGTCCCTTTCCTGCACTCACTGAACCGCTACGCCGATGGCGGCCTCGTCACCTCGTCGGCCGCCGCCGCGCTCACGCCCGCGCAGCTTCTCGCCAAGTTCGTGCGCGACACGGCGACCGCGATTCGGCTTGAGCAGGGCTTGATGAAACTCCGCGAGGACATGGCGAGCCAGAGCCGCGACACGAAGAACTCGGTCAAGTCGTTCGCGTCGCTGACGAACTCGTTTGACACAAAGGCGTACAAGACCGCGCAGGCGGACGTGGCCACCGCGCGGGCTCGCCTCAACAGCGCGGCGACACCGGCCGAGCGCACCGCAGCACTCGCCGACCTCGACCAGGCGCAGGCCGCGGCGCGCACCTCGAAGCCCACGGCGGGCAACGTCATCGCCGGATTGAAAGCGAAGCTCAACGTCATCAAGTCGTTCGGATCGAATGTCCGCAAGCTCGCAAAGATGGGCATCCCGCGCTCGTTCCTCGAGCAGATCATCGACGCCGGTCCCGAGGAGGGCGGCGAGCTCGCCAAGGCTCTCCTCGATGCCAAGCCCGCCGACATCAGAGACCTCGCCAACATCCAGCGCACCATCGACCGGGAGTCAGGCCGCATCGGAAACCAGCGCGCGCACATTGAATACGACCCACTGATCAGCCGTCAGCGCGGCCTAGTCAACTCGGCCGTCGCGCGTGCGGGTGCTGATCGCGAGCTGCTCACCACACAGGTAGTCGTCAATCTCGACGGCAAAGAGATCGCCTCCGCGCTCGCCGCGTATAAGCGATCGATCGGTGGCCGGAAGTTGGGACTCGACTGATGGCCCAGGTCCTCTCCGACGCGCTGCGTGTCGACCTCGGCTACGGGTCGACGCCGCTCACGCCGCTCGGCTCGATCTCGTGGACTGATGTCACGTCGTCGGTGCGGCTCGGCGACGGCGTCACGTTCAACCGTGGCCGCTCGGGCATCGATGTCATGGCGCGCCCCGGCTCGCTGTCATTCACCCTGGACAACTCAACACAGCAGGGCACCGAGGGGCGCTTCACCTTGGGTGGCACTAACCAGGTGACCGGGCTCGCGCTCCGCATCCCGGTGCGCGTGCGTACCGCGGGAAACCTGTTCACCAATCCCGGCTTCGAGACGAACACGACCGGCTGGAACACCAACGCGTCGACAATGGCGCGCATCACATCCGATGACTACTCGGGCGTAGCGTCCCTTGAGGTCACCCGCCAGGCGGGCTCGGGCTCGGGCGTCTTCTCGCTCGTCACCGGCCTCACTGCTGGCATGAATTACTACGCGAGCGCGTGGGTCAAGGTTCCCACTGGGCAGGCCAACGCATCGCTGGCAGTCGGCATTAACTGGAACGATGGCGTGAGCAACATCAGCACGACCACGGGCGCTACTACCGTGCTCACCAGCGCGATGGGCTGGACGCTGATTTCGGTCACGGGCACCGCGCCAGCGACCACCGTGCAGGCTTACGCGACCATTTACACGCAGGCGGCCGGTACGGCCGGCCAAAAGTTCCTCGTCGACTCGGCAGTGTTCTATCAGGGCACCTCGGCATTGAGCGTCTTCGACCTGACCGCGCCCGTCGACCTGTGGTACGGCTACATCGAGGCACTCGAAACTGGCTGGGATAACGGCTGGCGCCCGACCGTTCGCGTCTCGGCCACCGACCGCCTGGCGCGTCTCGAAAAACGAAAACTACCCAGCCTTATACGAGGCGTGCAGCTCGTCGACTCGCCCTCAGCGGTCTGGCCGTGCGATGACTCCGACGCGTCGGTGTCGGCGGGCGAGCAGTCGAGCAACGCTGCCGTCACCGCGCTTACCGGCGTGCTCGTGGGCGCCACCACCTCAACGCTCACGTTCGGCGAGGCGGGCCTCGGCCCCGGCCCTGACGGCCAGTCGTGCGCCGTGCTCACCCCGATCACTCCCAACACGACCGGCTGGTATCTCACCGGCTCGGGTTTGCCCGACGCCTTCACCAATACGCAGAGCGTGGAGGTCTACTTCCAAGCCGCGACGGCGGGAACTGCGAGCCGCGGCCTCGCCACGCTCCACGACACGGCCTTCACGCGCCTCGTGACCATCAGCCTTTCGGCCACCGACAAGCTCGTCGCCACCACGGTCGACAGCTCGGCAAGCCTCACGGCGACGGTCACGGGCACGACCACGGTCACCTCGGGAGTGTGGCACCACGCGGTCCTGACCCAGAGCCGCGCCGCCGACACGGTGACCGTCACGCTGTACCTCGACGGCGTGTCGCAGGGAACACCGGCGACATACTCGACGGCGTCCTCGAGCGCGACCATCATCAGCGGCGGCTCGATCTCGGCCGGCGCGCTGCGCGCCGCGTCGACGGGCACCGCATCGGGCATCTTCTACGGGCGGCTCGCCAACGTCGCCGTCTATCCGACCGCGCTGTCGGCGACGCGCATCACCGAGCACGCTCGGGTCCGCGACACCCTCGCGTCGTACACGGCCGAGACGAGCGCCGCGAAGTTCACCAGGCTCGCGCAGGTCGCGGGACTGTCGAGCACTGAATACGGCTTCTCCTACGGCTCGAGCGGCGCGACCTCGGCGACGATGACCCCGTTCCCTGTGGCCGACCGCTCACTGCTCGACGCGGCCAGCGATGTCGCCACGGCCGAGGCGTCAGCGGTCTACCTCGACCGCTCGGGCGTGCTGCGCCTCGCCGCCCGCGACAAGCGGTACGGGACCGCCGTCTCGTTCACCATCCCAGCCACGGCCATCGACAAGGGCACCGGCTTCACCACTGACATGGGGCCGGTCATCAACGACGTGACCGTCTCGCGGCCGGGCGGCATCACGGCCCGCTCGGTGGACGCGGCCAGCGTCGCGGCCTACGACACCCACGACTCGACGACGACGGTCTATGTCGCCACTGACCCGCAGGTCGTCGACATGTCCGCGTTCCTCGCCAACCTCAACTCGCAGCCCGTGCCGCGCATCTCGGGGATCAGCGTCGACCTCGTGAGCGGCGCGGCGATCCTCGACGAGTCTGCGATCCTCGCCGCCGAGGTCGGCACCCGCTTCCAGGTGACCGGCCTGCCGTCCGCGTCGACACCGGCCGCGACCCTCGACCTCATCGTCGACGGACTGACGGACACCGTCAACGCGACGAGTTGGCGGCGCGCGTTCGTGTGCACGCAGATCGACGCGGGCTCGACCGTGTGGGTCCTCGACGACTCCACCTATTCCGTCCTTGACTCCACCACCGTCCTAGCGTTCTGAGAGAGGCGACGAGATGACCTGGACAACCCCGCGCACGTGGGCGGTCGGCGAGACTGTGACCGCAGCGAACCTGAACACGTATGTGTCGAATAACCTTTCGGACCTTCGGACGAGTTGGAACGCGTGGACCGCCTGGACGCCCGCGATCACGGGGTACACGGCCGTCACGTACACGTCTCAGGTTGGCCTCTACCAGCAGGTCGGGAAGATCGTCACGGCCCGCGCGTACATACTCATCGCCACCCTGACGCCGGGCTCGGCGCTGCTGTCCTTCAACCTTCCCGTCTCGGCTGCGGCGAGCACGGGTGGCCAGCTCGTCGGCTCCAGCCGGTTCAGGAGCAACGCTGGAACGAACTCGAGCGGCGTCGTGATGTCGGCGGTAGCAGGTGGCACGACCGCCTCGGTGCTCACCCACTCGCCAGGCGGCGCGGCCACGACGCTCCTGAACTGGACCGGCGCAGTTCCGGCTGGTCAGGTCGCGGGCGACTCGTGGTGGTTCACCCTCACCTACGAGGCCGCGTAATGGATGAGCATGGGCTACTACTGCGGATCGCCGAAACGGTGGCACGACTCGAAGCCAAGGTCGACGCGCTCGTGCAGCGCCTTGACTCCGTCGACCGCAGGCTTGGCGACCACGAGTCACGTATTCGTGTGCTCGAGGTTGAGACGGTGAGCACCGATGAGATCGCGAGCCGTGACGCCGCCGACGCAGTGGCGCGCCGCTGGCTTGTCGGCCTGCTCATCGGCTCAGGACTGACGATCCTCGCGGGCATCGCGTCCATCTACTTCTGACCTAGCTCGTAACCGATAACACAAGAGAGGCACCCCATGACCTTCCAATCCTTCTGGGCAGGACTGCCCGCGCCCGTCCGAACCATCATCAACGTCGCTGCCGGCGCAGCCCTCGCCACCGTGGTCACCTACCTGGTGAGCATCGCGAGCGGCGGCAAGTTCGACGCGGGCATCCTCGCCACCCTCGTCATGACTGCCGTCGGCACAGCCGTGGTGAAGTCGATCAACCCGGCCGACCCCGCCTATGGCATCGGCTCGCCGCCGCCCGTCGTCGGCCACGCCTCCGAGATGTTCGACCCGGCAGCCTGAGATGGCGACCACGCTCTCGGGCTGGCCGACGCTCGACAATCCAGACTGGGGCGACCCGCGGCTCACTCGCCTCGTGGTGCCCGGCACGCCGTGCGTGTTCTACGGCCGCGCCGATGTCGCGCCCTACTTCGTCGCGATGATCATGGACTACGCGCGCACCATCGCGCCGCTCACCAAGCGCGACGATGTCGACGCCTACGACGCGAGGCCAGCGCGCGCTGGTGGCGGCCGGGCAAGCGATCACTACGGAGGCGTGGCGGTCGACCTGCTCGCCTCCGGCGTCGGCGCCCAGGGCTCGAGCAACCGCGCGTTCTGGGTGAGCAAGGAGCCGCAGGTCGTCGCGCTGCTCACCAAGTACAGCCTGCTCTACTGGGGCGGCGACGCCAGCATCGGCGAGGGCGAGTTCCGTGGCCGCTACCACAACGCCTACATCGACCCGATGCACTTCTACGCGCGGCCGGGCACCGATGTGGCCGCGTTCAGGGCTGAGATCGCGCGGATGCGGATCAGGCCAGACGGCACCGCCGCGCCTGCCTACTCCGCGCACATCCTGCACTTGCTCACGATGCGGAAGCACGGCAAGCACCTGAGCGCGCACCAGCTGCACGAGCTGCACGTGGCGCTCGGCCGGTAGCCGTGGACGCCTTCGTCATCCTCGCCGGGCTGCTACTGGCGTGGGTCATCTGGACGGCCATCGACCTCGCCGCATTCCTACGGCGCGAGCGGCGTCGGTGATGGGCGGCGGCCGGTTTCAGTTATTACACATCCGGTTCATGTGATGGGCGAGCTGATCTTCGCCGGGCTGGTCGTGGGCCTGTGGCTGATCGTGGCCGCGGCCTGCCGCCACCTGTGGCGAGTGCTGAAGCGCGACGACCTCAACGACGTGTGACCGCTGGCCGATCCCCCGGCCAGCCTGACGAAGGGGCGACCATGTCACTCATCGACGCATTGAACGAGGAGAGCGCGGCGCGCAAGGGTCCACCATGCTCGCTCATCGCGATCCTCGCCGCACTTGACGCCGCCGACCGCGCGGCGCTCGTCGCCGCCTTCAACTCGACGCAGCCGAGCACGAGCATTTCTCGCGCGCTGTTGACGGTCAATGTTCGCGTCGCGCCGACGACGCTGTCGCGCCATCGTCGCGGCGAGTGCAGTTGTGGGTGACCTAGCGGCCGCGCTCGCGACCTCGCTGCCGAAGACTCTGACACTTGACATCGAGACATCGCCGAACATCGCCGACGTGTGGGGCTTGTTCAATCAGAACATTGGGATCAGCCAACTCCGCGAGTCCTCGCGCGTCTTGTGCTTCGCGGCGAAGTGGCACGACAAGCGGGCGACGGAGTTCTACAGCGAGCACGACGACGGCCACGCCGAGATGATCGCGCACGCCTGGCGATTGCTGGACGCCGCGGACATCCTCGTCACCTTCAACGGGCCGAGCTTTGATGTGAAGCACCTACAGCGCGAGTTCCTACTCGCGGGCCTCGGGCCGCCGTCGCCCTGGCGGAACGTCGACCTGTTGAGGGTCTGCCGCGCGCAGTTCAAGTTCACCTCGAACAAGCTCGCGCACGTCGCCGACCGGCTCGGCCTCGGCGGCAAGACGCCACACACCGGACACCAGATGTGGACCGACGTGCTGGCCGGTGACGAGCGCGCGTGGCGGCTCTTCCGCAAGTACTGCGTGCAGGACGTGCGGCTCACCGAGAAGCTCTACGACGAGCTCGCAGGCCGAGGCTGGATCAAGGACCACCCGCACGCGGGACTGTGGACCGGCTCGGATCGATGCTGTCCGACGTGCGGGTCTGAGGAGTTGCGCCAGGACGGGCGCTGGTACACGACGCCCGTCACGGTCTACGCGCTCATGACGTGCACGAAGTGCGGCACGCATTGCCGGATGGCCCACGTCAAGCGACGTGTGACCACCCGGCCCGCTCGCTGACTACTTGCCGAGCCACTTCCTCACCGTCATGCGGTCGACGCCCACGCGACGCGCAACTTCAACCTCTGAGATTCCATCTTCAATCGCGCAGCGCGTCACGATCTCGGCGGCGCGCATGGCGAGGTCGAGCCGGTCGCGGGCGTCGGCGAGCGCCTTCCCTGCCTCGTCGGCAATCAGCGCCCAGTCGTCGATGTACTCGGGCTCGATGATGACCACCGCGCCCTCGCCCTCAACGACAAATGTCGTGCTTGGCACGAAGTCGACGACCTCGTCAACCATCCACTCGCGGTCGCTAACGCCGCGCTCACTGATCGCGCGCACCCGCCACGACTCATCGTCGTGCTGAACGGCGACGCCGACAAGTGCGAGGTTGGCATTAGCGGGCTGCTCTTTGGCGCACCAGACGCAGCGCACGCCGGGCAGGGCGCTCATGGGGTCACCTTTGACTCGGCCTCAATCGCTGCGAGCAGGTCCATCAGTGAGCCCCCGCGGCCGTCTGGCAGTCGCCAAGTCTGCGTCGACTCCTGCTCTCCGCACCGGTCGCACTTGACCCGGAAGGCGAAGCAGGGCGTGCCACATTCGGGGCACGGAACGATGCTCTCGTCGGCGCTCATGCTGACACCTTGAGGAGCTCAATGGCCGTCGACGCCGTCGTCTTGGTGAGCCGCGCGACGTTCTGGTTGAGCGTGGCCGACGCGTTGAAGGCGTTGCCGTTGACCGCAAAGGCGGGGGCGAGGATGACCTCAAGGTCAGCCATTGACCGGCCGCGAGCCAGTGAGCAGATGAAGGACCTCTGTGCTGCGGTGCTTTGGTTCTTGTTCATTTCGACCCCTTAGTTGTTGTGGTTGTCCCTATGTAGATGAATCTACACGCTACCTGTAGTCGTGTCTACACTTTGACCAAAGATTCTCAGAAATAATTTGGAGGGGTCCAATGTCGAAGACCGCGCAGACCATCGCTAGCCACGCCGCCGCACTCGTGACCGGCGACCGTAACGACACCTACGGCCACCCGCTCGACGACTTCCACCGCACCGGCCTGATGTGGGGCGCGATCCTCGGCATCGAAGTCACGGCCGAGCAGGTCGCGCTCATGATGGTCGCGCTCAAGATTTCCCGCGAGTGCCACACTCCCCACCCGACGAATGACAACATCGTGGACGGCGTCGGCTACCTGCTCACGCACGCGCTCGTCGTTGAAGAGCGCGCCGCTAGGGCGAAGCGATGAGCACCAAGCTTGAGGACTTCCTTCAGGCGTTTTTGAACGCCGAGGAGTTCGAGGGCATCGTCGTTGGGTACGTCGTCGTCATCGACCTGCTGGAGCCGTCGACCGGCGATCAACAACTCATCACGCTCACCGACGTGATCCATCCTTATTGGCACCACCGCGGAATGCTCGCCGAGGCTGAGCTGCCAAGCCTCCAAGACGACGACGACTGACGACCGCTCGACCCCCACGAACGCCGCACGCGCACACCCGGGCCCGCCCCTCCCAGGTTGTGCGCGTGCGGCTCTTCTGTGTTTCTACCGACAACTCGGAACGCCCTGGCTGTGGGGCTAGCGCCTTAGGTCTGATCGCTGAGCCTGAATGCAGGCTCCTGCGGAGTTAGGTGCAACTCAATTGTTGGCACTAGGTCAACTTTGGGGAGCCAAATGCGGAGGCCAAACGGCCCGGATTTTTTGTCCCAAAACACGAGGCCAGGGAACACGAGCTGCTTGACCCCAAGAGCCTCGCAACGGGCGAGCAGCGGTGGAATCGTGTCAATTGCATCCTCGCCAATTACACCCACCCGCTTTCCTTTGATCCAAACTTGGTAGTTCGTCGCCGCAGAAATCACCGACATCGGTATCTCAATGTCCTTGTGCATCCGCCAGTCTGGAATGTGCGGCGAGATGCAAGCAAACACTGCAGCATCGTCCGTGACGCTGGGTCGGCACGACTGATAAAACCTCTCCTTCTTCAGGTAGAACGCTTTCGGCGCCTTCGGCTTGCGCGTGAACCAACTCATCACATTCCCCCTAGTTGTCATCCGGCTAGCCGGTCGATGGCCAGTCTAGGCCGGTCATCGGCGAGTTTGATATAGATGGCACTCGTCGCGACGTTGGTGTGCCTGAGCAGTGAACTCGCCAAGAGGAGGTCATTGTCTGCTGCGCGCATCACGTTCGTGCCGAACGTGTGCCGGCACTGGTGGTAGGTGACGCTCTCGTCTTTAAGAATCTCGCCCATCTTCTTCGACATCGCCGACGACAGGTTCGCGGGCGTCGACCAGCGCGTGAAGAGTCGGCCGAGCGTCCCGTAGTCCTCGATCATCTGCACGAGGCGCGGGTGGCACGGGATGCTCGCGTCCTTCTTCCCCTTGCCGTGCAGCAGCAGCTCGGGGCCGCGGTGCCCGTGCGTCAGGTCGGTCCCGCGCATCGCGTGCACCTCCATCGAGCGAGTACCGGCGAGCAGGCCGCACCTCACCACGTCGGCGAAGTAGGGATCGAGCTCGGCCATGAGCGTGTTCACCTGGTCGTCGCTCAACGGGCGCGGACTGCCCGCTGGTGCGCGCAGTCGCGGGATCAACGTGTCGACCACAGTCGCGATGAGCCCGAGCTGCCGGAGCGCGGCGTAGATCGAGTGGAGCCGCGACGCGTAGGTCGAGCGGCTCGAAGCGTTCTTGTTCCGCACGATGATCGCCTCGAGGTCGGCGACGGTCGCGAGCTCGGGCTCGCACGGCAGCGCGTTGAGGATCCACGTGTCCAGGGCGATGGTGCGCTCGGAGTGGCCGCGGATTCTGCGGTAGTGAGTGAGTGCCTCGACGCATTGCTGCGTCGAGGCGACACCCGACGGGAAGACTGCCGGACTTGTGCGTTCCATCAGGTCCCCCATCTCAAGCACCCCTCGCCGGATGCCTGTAGTCGCACTCTGTCCCCCAGATAGCGGACGGCGACAGACCGGAACGAGGGGGGGGGGGGGGCTCTCCGGCCCATGCGCCGTGGACGTTTCGCCTACTAGCACAAATGTGTGATCGGCCAGTGTGTTGCACATCACATTGGCCCCGATGTGTGCTACGTGAATTGGGCCACAATCTTGTGCGTGTTTGTCACCCGTTCGGACGACGAGCGCGGTACTACTGAACATGTCACCAACCCCTTCCTGGTAGGTGAGCAAGGGCTGGACTTGTTACTGACGGGTAGCAAGCCTTGATTTCCTGCTCATCTCTCAGCATCACCCGAGAGCGAGCCAATGACAATAGGTACAAAGTGTGAGCCCAATCTCAGACTGACGTTCAGGGGCCGGGTCGTACTTTCGGCCATCTGGACGGCGCTCCTTCTCGCGGGCATGGTCACCGCCAAGTACGGCGTCCCCGGCTGGGACCTCTGATGGCCGCCGTCGAGCTCGTCCTCCCGTTCGACGTGTCGTTCAGCCGCGACCCAAGCCGCGCGCCGACCGGCTCGCTGCTCATCGACGGCCAGGTCAAGGTGACCGGCTACGCGAATCAGTTGCGGATCATGAGCGACGCGCTCGCCGACCTCGCCGACGACCTCGACCGCGCGGCCAGCAAGCCCAGGCATCCCGGCTACGCGTCGCTGGTCATGCCCGCCGCTCAGTGGGTGCTCTGTCCGGTCTGTCGCGGCGAGTCGATGCTCGAGGACGAGGCCGACGACGGCACGCCCGTCATGCGCGGCTGCTACGGCGGCTGCATTGACGGTCAGGTACTCAGGCAGGACACCGGCGCATGACCGAGGTCGAGTATGTCGAGGTCCCGCGCGCGGTCGTTGAGCGCGTGCGCGCCTACATCGACGCGGCCACCGATATGGGCATGTTCCTGTCGGCGCCCGAGGTCGACACCATCCTCGCCGCGCTCGACGAGGCGCTCGCGTGACTCACTCCGCTATGTACTGCTCCAGTGCCGCGCGGATCACAGCGGTGACGTTCGTGCCGTCACGTTCAGCCTTCTCCCGTGCTGCTGCCCACAACTGCTCGCAGACCCGAATGGCGCGCAGCGGCGTGCTAGCCATTGACGACCTCAATGTCAGACACGACGGTGAACGGCCGCTCAAAGGTGATGGCCTCTTCTATGGCGAGGCGGTCGGCCACGGGGGCGAGGTTGCCGACGTTGTCGAGCACGTCTTCCATCTCGGAGAGGTAGACGGTGAACGAAATCGAGCCGTCGTCGTTGACCTGAACGCCGACTGTGGTCTGTCCGATGTATTGAGTGCTCATAATGTGCCTCTCGTTTGTGTGGTTGCTTGTGGTTGCGGAGTCTCAGCCATTCTTGGCGTACTTGGCTACGGTCGGGTCAGTCTTGAGTTCGGCGACACACTGGGCGCACGCGCCACTAAAGGATGTCATTGCCGCCCACTGAGTGATTGCGAACGGAGTGCGGGTCGCGAGGGTGCGCGTGACCGTGGCCCCGCACAGTGTCGTGCCGTCAATGAGTGCGTGGGTGTGCTTGCCGCTGGTGCCAATCGTGCGAGTCATGGTGTGCCTCTCGTTGGTGTGGTTGCTAATGAGTTCAATCTAGGCACTGTATATACAGGAGTCAAGGGTTTAGCCCAACAATCTTTCGCGGGTGTCGCATGACGCGCATCGGCTCACTCTTCTCGGGCTATGGCGGCCTTGACCTCGCCGTGATGGATGTCATTCCCGGCTCGTCGGTGGCATGGCACGTGGAGTTCGACAAGGCGCCCGCCGCGATCCTCGCCCACCACTGGCCCGACGTGCCGAACCACCACGACGTGACCACGGTTGACTGGAGTTCGGTTGAGCCCGTCGACATCATCACTGGCGGTTTCCCGTGCCAAGACTTGAGCCACGCCGGCAAGCGTGCAGGGCTTCGGCCAGGCACCCGCTCGGGTCTGTGGTCACACATGGCCTACGCCGTCAACGTCCTCCGACCCCGATTGGTTGTGATCGAGAATGTCCTCGGAATCCTTAGCGCGCGAGCCGCTGGCGACGTGGAACCCTGCGCGTTGTGTTTGGGAGACGACGCAGCAGACGCTGTGCGGGCACTCGGAGCCGTTTGTGCAGACCTGGCCGCGCTCGGGTATGACGCGCGCTGGACGACTGTACGAGCTGCCGACGCTGGAGCGTGCCACGGTCGCGCCCGAGTCTTCATCATCGCCGAGCCTGCCGACGCCGGTAGCCGACCACTCGCGGGGACTGGCGCAGCCGGGCACGGACTACAGCAGTCTGCCGAACGCGATCCTGTCGCTCTAGACCTTCTCCCGACGCCTGACGCGTCGGCGCACAAGTACCGGCTGGGGGGGGGGTCGCAGCAGTCTCGGAGTTTGGAGGCCCGAGCCCGACGCGGCGAGTTCCCTACTCCCGACGCCCACCGCTCAGGACGCCGCGAACACGGCAGGCCCGAGCCAATGGCTGAGGAACAGCCTGCCGCTGAACACGCTCGCGGTGACGTTCACGGACGACACGCCGTGACCGACTTCGGACCTTACGCCGACGCCATCCGGCGCCACGAGGTCGCGCTCGGCCGACCTGCGCCCGCGCCCACTGAGCCCGGCAAGAACGGCCCACGCCTATCGCCCGCGTTTGTGGAGTGGATGATGATGCTCCCCGCCGGGCACGTCACCGACCCGGCCATCGGCCTGAGCCGCTCGCAGCAACTGAAGGCACTCGGCAATGGCGTGGTGCCTGCTGAGGCTGCGCTCGCCCTGCGCTTTCTGCTGGGCATCTCTGACGCCACCGAGCACGACACCGGCGCGCTACTGCCGACGCCACGTGTCGCCAGCTCTCGCAACTCGCGGGCCTCAATGGTTGAAGCGCAGCAGTGGTCAGCGCCGGGACTTGAGCAAGCACTAGAGCTAGCGCAGGGACTGCTTCCGCGCGAGTTCGTGGACGCAAGCGAATTGCGCGGACGTTCGGCGGCGATGCTGCCGACGCCGACATCGCAGGCCGCCAAGCACGGCTCCACTCCAGACGTGACGGCTAACGCTCATGGCTACAACCTCTGGGACATCCCGTCACTCCTGCCGAAGCCTCGCGCGTCTGACGGTCCAAAAGGTGGACCGGGTCAGCGCAACGGACGAGGCGACGCCGACACCCTCTCGGCCATCTCCGCGCTACTGCCGACGCCGACGCCATTCCAAATGAGCAACAGCGAAACACCCGACGAGTGGCTCACACGCCGCAAAGACGTGGTGAAGGGCACTGGAACGCACCACGGCCTACCGCTCCCGGTTGCTGCCGTTGCCATCGCTGAAGGGAAACCAATTCTGATGTCAGACCCAACCGCCAGCGAGGATGAATGGGGCGTCGGCGATGTCTAAATCACGCGCCAAGGGCACCTCGTGGGAAACGAGCATCGTCAACTTCCTCGCCGAGTCATTCCCAACCGCCCGCCGCACCGGCTCCGCTGATTTCGGCGGCGGCGATGTCGTCGGCGTCTCTGACGACCTCGTCATTGAGGCCAAGAACGTGCAGAAGATGGCGCTCGCCGAGTGGGTCGCGCAGGCCGAGGCCGCGGGAGAGCGGCGCGGCGCCTGGCTGCGCGTCGTGTGGGCCAAGCGCGTCGGCAAAGGCTCGCCGGGTGACGGCTACGTGATCATGTCGGGCCACACGTTCCACCGGCTTCTCGTCGAGCTCGACGGTTTCGAGGTCGAGTCATGATCGCCGCGATCATCCTCGCCGGTGCGGTTGCGCTCACGCCCGCCGCGCCCGTACACACCGACCTGTACCGCGGCACGCAAGCGCAGGCGAAGGCCGAGGCGAAGTACCAGGCGCGCGCTTACGGCTGGCGCCCATCGGCAGCCAACGGCGGCGGGCAGTGGCGATGCCTGGTGGCCCTCTGGAGTCACGAGAGCGGATGGCGCTGGAACGCCAACAACGGCGACGGGTACTCGACGTGGGGCATCCCGCAGGCTCACCCCGGCCGCAAGATGGCGAGCGCCGGCCGTGACTGGCGCACCAACACCACGACTCAGATTCGCTGGGGCCTCCGCTACATCCGAGTGTCCTACGGCGACCCGTGCACGGCGTGGTCGCGCTGGCAGGGCCGCGCGGCTAGCGGTCAGTACGGGTGGTACTGATGCGCCTCTTCTCCTGCGATGTGTGCGACGCGACCGCACCCTTTGCGCCCGGCGCGGGCTGGCTCACCGTCACCCAGCACAACGACGCCGACCACGGCGGCGACGTGACGCTGCACTACTGCTCGCCTCGCTGCTGCGAGGACGACCTCGACAGCCTCGACCTCGGTGGTGAGTCATGACACACCCCGTGATCCTGACGTGCGTCTGCGGCCACCCCGCCAGCGAGCACCTGCCGAGCCTCACCTGGTGCACGCACCGCGTCGACGACGCCGTGTGCGTCTGCGACCGGCTGGAGGTTGACGCGTGAGCAGCCTCGACAACGTGGCCGTCGCCCGATTCTTCGAGGGGTCCGTCGACTTCATCACGCTCACGCACGCCGAGCAGGTTGAGGTGCGCCGCGAGTTGGCGCGCCGAGACAAGGGCTACCGGCCGGTGAGCAAGAAGGTGCCCAGGGCGAGGCAGGCCGCGCCCGTCGACACGCCCGCGTGCGAGGGCCACGACCCGCGCGTGTTCACCACGGTCACGTACATCGCCGAGGCGCTGAAGGTGTGCGAGCCGTGCACCGTCAAGGACTGGTGCATCGACCAGGTGCGCCCGCGCGAAGGCTTCGACGGCGTCGCCGGTGGCGTCGCCTGGCGCAACGGGAGGCGGGTCAAGTGACGCCGCGCCACTACGACCACGCGATCCGCACCGCCATCGCTCGCGCCGCGCACGACGGCCTAGTGAATCCCAACGACGTGCGGCCACTTATCCCGGCATGGGTGGTACCGAAGCAGATCGGGCTCACCTACCGGCGACTACGCCAGGACGGCGTACTCGTCGAGTTTGACCACGTGCGGAGCACCGACACCGCTGGGCGCAACGTCGGCAAGATGGTCCCGCGCTACCGGCTCACCGGGCCCGTACCCATCGGCGAGCCCGACGCGCCGCCGCCGCTACCTGTCACACGACCTCGACGCGAGCAGCAGAACGGGCCGTGCGCCGGATGTCAGGCCGAGATCGTGCGATACGGCGAGCAAGGCCGCACGCTCTGCGACTGGTGCGCGCCATGACGCCGCAGGACTGGGACCGCCTCTCATGGTCTGCGCGACTGCGCTACATCTCACGACTCAACCGCCGCGAGCAGATCGCCGACGACGGGCTCGCGTGCTGCCCGTCGTGCTGGACGCGACTCGACAACCGCGGCAACGACGGCGAGTGGACCCGCGAGGTCGCTCGCGCATTGCTCGCCGCGATACCGCAGGAGCCCGACGACATCACCGCCGAGCGCCGCAACTACCTCAACACACTCCACAACAACGAACAGAAAGGTAAGAGATGACCGTATTCAAGGGGCCGATTCGCAGGGTCAACACCACCTACCGAGGCAAGCCAACGCACCACTACGAGGACATCACCGGCCAGAAGGTGCCGGGCGTGACCACGATCCTAGGCAAGGGAATGCCTAAGCCCGCACTGCTGCCGTGGGGCATCAAGGCCGTCGCCGAGTACGCGGTCAACAACCGCGAAGAGCTCGCCGACATGAAGCCCACCGACATGCTCACGACGCTCAAGGGCGCGCCATACAAAGAGCGCGACGCTGCCGCCAAGCGTGGCACCGAAGTGCACCACTTGGCCGAGCGGCTGGTGCGCGGTGAGCCTGTCGACGTGCCGGCCGAACTCGCCGACCACGTCGCGCACTACGTCGAGTTTCTCGACGCTTTCAACCCGCAACCGCTGCTCATCGAGGCGGTCGTCTATCACTGCGAGTACGGGTACGCGGGAAGCCTTGACCTCGTGGCGTCCATCGGCGGCGAGACTTGGCTGCTGGACGTGAAAACGGGAAGAGGCGTATACGCCGACACGGCCTACCAGTTGGCCGCTTATCGCTACGCGACGCACTACGTCGACGCTGACGGCCTTGAGCAGCCCATGATCGACATCGACCGATGCGCGGTTATCCACATCACGGGCACCGGCTGGGCCGTGATCCCGATGCAGGCCGACGAGGCCGTGCTCAAGGCGTTCCGGCACATCGCCGTCGTGGCTAAAGAGGCCGAGACGAATGCGGCCTACGTCGGCGAGGCACTGACGGCGGTGCCCGCATGAGTGACAACCTGCCAGCACTCGTCGACTACTCCAAAGCCCTCGCAGCGTCTGACCTGCTCCCGCAGGAGTACCGCGGCAAGCCCGCCAACGTGCTCGTCGCCATCGAGTACGGGAAGGCGCTCGACCTCGCGCCGATGGCCGCCATACAAGGCATAACCGTTATCAAGGGCAAGCCGACCGCGAGCGCCGCACTCATGGCCGGGCTCGTCAGGCGCGCCGGCCACATCCTGCGCGTGAGCGGCAACGACAAGCGCGCCGAGTGCACGATCATCCGCAACGACGATCCCGACTTTGAGTTCACGTCCATATGGACAATCGACCGCGCCAAGACCGCCGGGCTGCTCAGCAATCCGACGTGGGCGAAGTACCCAGACGCCATGCTCAAGGCCAGGGCAATCAGTGAGTGCGCGCGCAACGCGTGCTCGGAGATTCTCGCTGGCGTCCAGTACACGGCAGAAGAGATGGGCGCCGATGAGCCCGTAGCGCCGACGACAGCGCAGCGCACCACGGCGGTACGCACCCGTGCGGTCACGAGCACGGTGCCCGCGGCCGAGCGGCCCACCGTATCCGAGCCCGACTTCGACGAGCCCGCGCGCGTCGAGGTCGAGCCCGACATCGTCGACGCCGAAGTCATCGACGACGAGCCGCCAGCGAAACCCAAGCCCGACGGCGACCCCATCACGCCCGCACAACTCAAGGCGCTGCACGCCGCGCTCAACGGGATGGGAATCAAAGACCGTGGCGCCGGGCACACGATGCTCGGCCGTCTCATCGGCCGACCAATTGAGACGACGAACGACCTCACGAAGAGCGAGGCGTCCCACATCATCGACACACTCAAGAAGGAGCTGGACGGATGAGCGCACCCATCACGCTAGACGGACGCCTCGGGCAGGACCCCGAGCTCAAGACTACAAGCAACGGGAAGACGCTCACGCGACTGTCGGTGGTCACCAATGGCCGCAAGCGCACCGAGTCGGGCACGTGGGAAGACGTTGACACAACCTGGTGGGACGTGACGCTGTTCGGGCTCGCCGCCGACGACGCCGCCACGCAGCTCCACAAGGGCGACCGCGTCGTCATCGTCGGGCGCGTGCGCGATGAGCACTGGGAGACACCGGCCGGTGAGAAGCGCAGCCGCAAAGCCGTCATTGCCGACACGTTCGGCCGTCGAGCCAAGGGCGGCCAGTCGTCGCAGTGGACGGAGTCGGCGAAGGGCTTCGGCGAGAGCGAGCCCGCGGTCGACCCGTGGGCGACACAGGCACCGTTCTAGATCCGCGCACCGGCCCGCCACTACCGCCAAGCAGACGGCGGGCCGGTGCCATCCAACCCAGACGAGAGAAGGACAGCGTGATCATGGCAGAGGTGGCAAAGATAACGCGAGACGAGATAGCAGAGTTGGGTCAGTGCGAGACCGTCATCGAGCGAGGGCTCGCCACGTTCGTGGACGTGGGCACCGCGCTCGCCAGCATCCGCGACGGCAGGCTGTACCGGGCGACTTACGAAACGTTTGAGGATTACTGCCGCGAGCGGTGGGGGTTCTCAAAGCGCCACGCGAACCGACTAGTTGAAGCGGCAGAGGTTGTTACCGAGTTGGGACCAATTGGTCCCATCACCAACGAGGGCCAAGCCCGCGCCATTGCATCAACCCGCAAGGAACACGGCCCCGAGTTCGCGGCCGAAGTACTGCGAGAGGCGGCCGAGGTTGGGCTTAGCGCCAGAAGCATTCACGAGACAGCTGCTCGCGCCATGCAAACCCGAGTACGCGCGGAACGTCAGCGCCAAGAACTGGCCCGCCTAGCCGACAACCTGCTGGCCGACCCCGCGACGCGCACCGAGGTTGACGACATCATTGACCAGCTTGACGCCGGTCACACCATCGTTATTAACCTGCGCGACCCAGTCGCCACTGCACTTGATCGGGCAGGGTACGTGACACGGATCGACAGGAATACTCCGTGGGGCAACCCTTTCGTCCTTAACGATGACGGAACGCGCGACCAAGTGATCGCGTCGTACCGTGACCACTATCTGCCAAACAAGCCCTCGCTACTCAATCGGATCGGCGAGCTGCACGGCCGGGCGCTCGGGTGCTGGTGCGCTCCGTTGCCTTGCCATGGCGACGTGCTCAAGGAAGCTGTCGAGGCCGATGATGATCTGTGACGATTTCATCATGCTGGGCAAGACGGTGCCCGAGCCGCAGTCGGACGGTCGCGTGTTCGTGTGCTCGGCTGGATACTCCACCGAATTGCGGTCACTCATACGCATTTACCCACTGGCTCGATACGCCTCACCAAAGAGGTGGAGCGTCAGTCAAGTGCCTCTTGAGCGCAACCCGAAGGACTCACGTCCCGAGTCGTGGAAACTCGCAGGAGACAGGTCGGCCGAGACTCACCAGGACATCAATGCGGCGTTCTCAACCTACGCCCAGGTGCGTGGAATGGACACGCGCGACGCTCTCAACGACGACAGGGTTTGGGTGAGCAGCATCAAGGAGGCGAACGAGCGACGACTCAGCCTCGCGCTGATAGCGCCGAAAGGCGTGCCGTCTGTCACCTATGACCAGAACCTGAACAGTCCCGAGTCGCCTCAGCTCAAACTGTTCGCCGATGGACTGCCGCCGGCCGACGGCGCCAAGAGATTCCCATTCATGCCGCGCCTTGTGTTTGACGACGACAAGGGCGAGCACCGGTTAATGCTGAGGGACTGGGGCTGTTACGAGCGCATGAGGAAGGCTCCTGGCGCGCTTGACCTCGACAACTGCCTGTCCCTCGGCCCGGACTCCCGGCTACTCATCGGAAACCTCAACAGCCACCGCACAGCATGGCTGGTCATATCAGTACTCAACATTGGAGACGCACAGATGTCACTGCTGGACGGTGTCGCATGAGCCTCCCGTGGGTGCGACTCGACACCCAATTCGCCACTAATCCGAAGGTGCTGCACCTCATCGAGGACAAGAATCACGCCGCCGTAGTGGCCTATATCTGCGGCCTGGGCTACTCGGGAACGCACGGAACCGATGGTTACATCCCGGCCGGCGCTCTCCCATTCATCCACGCCAACAAGCGACTGGCGACCCAGCTCGTGAGCGTCGGACTGTGGCACGACACGGCCGGTGGCTACGAAGTCAACGACTGGAACGAGTACCAGCAAAGCGGAATGGAGCACGCCGAGCGCCGCAAGAACGCACAGAAAGCAGCACTCGCACGATGGCATCCCGACGACCCGCCAGCGCCCAAGGCGAGCCGTTGAGCATGCGGGTCGCATATGCGGGTCGCATATGCGCGACGCATGCGGGCCGCATATGCGCGCCGCATATGCACGAACGAACGGACGAACGCACTAACGAAGACCTGTAGTTAACGCCGACGGAATCCACAGGTAGATGACCCGCGCGAGAAAGCCCAAGATTTCATCCGATTGAGTCCTCACAACACCCAGGAGCGACCACGATGAGTCCACATCAACCGCCAAAGACCCGGACTTGCGCCGCCGATAAGTGCGGCCGACCGATGCCGACCGGCGACAACTCGACCGCGTGCCCGGCCTGCTGGCGACGATTCGACACCAACCTGGGCGACATCCCGAGCATCATGACCGAGCTCGACACGACGTTGTCGCGCCAGACGGCGAGCGGCTCAAGCAACGGGCCGCGCTCGAGTGAGACGCCGCTGCCGTACAACGTGGACGCA
Organism: uncultured Gemmatimonadota bacterium; assembly: GCA_903894655.1. Classification (GTDB taxonomy): domain Bacteria; phylum Gemmatimonadota; class Gemmatimonadetes; order Gemmatimonadales; family Gemmatimonadaceae; genus Gemmatimonas. Next base: position 1,584 of record CAITQY010000171.1, on the reverse strand, counting down.
TCAGAGGCCGCGCGGCTGTTGTCGATGACGCTCTGGCCGTGGGTGAAGGAAGGGCTCGACGCGCACCCCGCCGTTCCACTCCCGTCGCCGTCAGTCGTCGGCATGGCCGCGGCGCTCATGCACCTGAACGGCTGGCTCGTGGTGCACCCTGAGGGCTACCTAGCCATCGACGAGGTCGGCTTCGCCGTCGGCCAGGCGCGCACCGCCATCGACCGCGCGGCCGACCGCGTGTACGCCGGTACGTGCGACGGCGACGACGGCGAGTGTGGCGAGGAACTGTACGCCTCCGAGGGCTCGACAAGCCTGCGGTGCCCGGTGTGCTCCACCGAGCGCGATGTCTACATCTGGCGACGCAACCGGCTAGAGGCGGCAGGTGACTCACTGCTCACGCTCTCGGAGATGACGCGCGCCATCGGCGAGACGGGCAGCGAGACGGTGAGCCGCAAGAGGCTTGAAGGTTGGGTACGTCGCGGCCGACTCATCCGCGCTGGCAACCTAGGCGCGGTCCCGCTGTACCGCGTGGGCGATGTCCTCGACGTGATCGAGGGCGAGAAGCGGCGGGCGATCTAGCATGGCCGACCAAGTGGAGCCACTTGATGTCCGGCCAGCCATCTATGACGTGAGTCCGAAGAGCGGCAAGCCGCGCTGGTGGCGGCGGTCGCGCAATCCAAATCCAATTACCACGTCAACTTCCTTATGTGAGACCTGTCCAATGCGTCACGTGCGGGGATGAGAGCGATCAGGTTGACTGTGTGTGAATCTGCGGATACTCTCGTGATAGGTCGTAATACGACCAACGCCAGCCCCGCCACCGAGCGGGGCTTTGTCATTGAATGGAGAGACGGGAGCGCCGCGGATGACCACGCGCGACGACATCCTCGAAGCCATCACGCACGTGATCGAGACGAAGGCGAGACTGGCCGCCGAGCCCGGCACCCACGGGCAACGCGCCACCCTTGACGACAAGATCGACGCGTTACTAGACCAGCTAAACCTGGCACCAGCGTGAGCTACGGGATCGTCATCCCGACACGCGGCCAGCGCGACCACTACCTCGACGCGATCATCACCAACGCCGCACTACCCTCCAGCCACATCATCATCACCACCAATAGCGCCGACTATGCCGACGCGTGGACGCGCACCGATGCCACGCTCATCGTCGATCTCGCGCCCATCAACATCCACCGATGGTGGAACACGGGCCTCGACGCGCTCGCAGCACAAGGCGCGACCTACGGCGCCGTGCTCAACGACGACGTGAGCATCACGCCCGACAGCATCACGCGAATGCGCGACGCGCTCGAGAACAGCGGCGCCACACTCGCGCATCCCGGCCGACCTGGTGAACTCGTCGGCTGCGCCTGGGCCCTGAACCTGACCCACGGCATCCGGTGCGACGAGCGATACCAGTGGTGGTACGGAGACAACCAACTATGGCTCGACGCTGAACGAGCACACGGCATCGTCGACGTACAAGGCACGGGCATCGAGCACCACGAGCCGAACGTCAGCACCACAAACTGCCCAGCACTTCAAGACCTCGCCGAACAGGACGCGCACACATGGGCGCATCGATCAGTT
>CAITQY010000170.1 GCA_903894655.1 uncultured Gemmatimonadota bacterium | reverse complement strand
GTGGCTCGGCATGATCCAGCACGACATGATGATGTGGGACCACGGCATGCCGAAGGCCGATGGCACCATGGCCAAGGAGCAGCGTCCCGAAGCCGATGTGAACATCGAGTTTCAGATCAACTCGAAGATGTGGAAGGCGTCGTCGGAGCTGGCGTGGGCGCTGCACCAGTCCAACACGAAGTACGCGACCGATTACCCGGCGCAGGTGGGTCCGCACATGACCAACACCGACTCGGGGCCGTTCCAGGATCTCATCCCGTCCATCAGTCTGCGCGAGAACGAGCGTGGCACGCAGACGGGCAGTGGATGGAACCCGCATTGGCACCAGCCCACGGACGTGTGGTCCACGTACACCGACAAGGAGTTCCGCCTGGGACTGAATGCCGCGCAGACCACGTTGGGCGGCGTGGGCCGGCTGGCCGGCGTGACGCTCAAGCCCGCGACCAAGATGTAATCAGCGGCTGATCAGATCACGCATCAGATCGGGCATCACACCAGCGGCGGAATGCGCCCGGCCCACGGGCGGGCGCGTTCCAGCTGGCCGGCCACTCGGAACAGCGTGGCCTCGTCGCCGAAGCGCGACACCAGTTGCGTGCCGATCGGCAGCCCCGCGGCGTTCCAGTGCAGCGGCACTGACATCGCGGGCTGTCCGGTCACATTGAACAGCGGTGTGTACGGAATGAAGCCGTACACTTTCTTCGCGGTCTCATTCAGCAAGCCGGCCGCCTGAAGCACACCGCCGAGCCCCAGCCCGGCCACCACGCGCAGCATCGCCCGCTCGGCGGCACTCGGCTGCATGGCGCCGATCGGAAACGGTGGCGCGCCGAGCGTGGGCGTCACCAGCACATCGACGTTCGTGAAGAAACGGCCCACCGTGCGCCCAGCGACTTGCAGGGTGCGCACCGACGTCGCGTAGTCGGCGGCACTGGCCGCCTTGCCTACGAGGCCGAGTGCCCACGTGGTGAGCTCCACATCGTCGCGGCGCGGCGCGCGCTTGAGTTGCGCCCCGATCCATTCGATGTCCGCTCGCGCCTCAGCGGCTACGACGGTGAGAAACGCTTGTGCCAACACGTGGCCATCCACTACCGGTTCGGCGCGAATCACATCGTGCCCCAACGATTCCAGCAGCGCGGCGGCGTCTTCCAGCGCGGCCACGCAATCGGGGTGCACCGTGTGTCCGAAGAACGGCGTCGTGGTCACGGCAATGCGCAGACGTCCGGGCTCGCGTGTAACCTCGTCAAGATACGGACGTTCCTGCGGTGGACAGGCCACCGGCGTGCCCGCGTCTTCGCCCGCGGTGGCATCGAGCATGGCGGCGGAATCACGCACGCTGCGGGTGATCACATGTTCCTGCACGAAGCCGCGCCACGCGTCGCCCATGTCGGGGCCAGTGGGCATGCGGCCGCGCGTGGGCTTGATGGCAAACACGCCGTTGCACGACGCCGGAATGCGCAACGACCCGCCCCCGTCGCCTCCGTGAGCGATGGGCACGATACGCGCTGCGACGGCGGCCCCGGAGCCACCACTCGAGCCGCCGGGGGTTTTGGTGGGGTTCCACGGGTTGCGGGCCGGGCCGAGCGCCTCGCTTTCGGTGTAGGGCGTGAGTCCCAGTTCCGGCGTGTTGGCCTTGCCGATGAACACCGCGCCGGCGCCCCGGTAGCGGGCCACGAGTTCGCTGTCGTGATCGTGGATGATGGACTGCAGCACCCGGGTCCCGTTGCTCGTGGGCACGCCGGCGATGGTGGTCATCAGGTCCTTGATCAGCATCGGCACGCCAGCGAACGGCGCGTCGAGATCGACCGTGGCGGCCATGGCGCGGGCCATGGCATCGAGCGGACGGACCACGGCGTTGAGCCGAGGGTTGCGCGCCGCCATGCGGGCCAGCGCGGCTTCCGTGACCTCCGCGGCGCTCAGTGCACGGCGGCGGACCAGGTCGGCGATGGCGAGGCCATCGAGCCCATCGTACTCGGGGAGGGGGAGAGACATGCGGGAAGCTATCGTGCCGGCGGAAGACTACGGAAGGAAGCGAGCCCGTTCCTCCGCGCTGGGGAGCAGGCAGGCTGGGGCGGCGATCTGGAAGCGACGTCGCGCGATCTGATCGTACACGGCATCGCGGAGCGGGCGGGGCACCAATCGACCAAGGGTAGCCATGACGGCCCACAGGCCTCCCAAGTGGGCCGTGGCGGCCAATGCGGCTGCACTGCGCACGCGCACGGCAGGACCGGTGGGGTCGTACCACACCACCGAGTCCACTCCGGTCAACTCGGGAAACCGCTCGCGCACGCGGGTGCCAAAGGTGCCCTGCAACGGGGCGAACGCCAGGCGTGCTCGCGCCGCCGCCGGCTCGTGACGCAGCACGAACTGCACACTGCCCGCGCACAATCCGCAGTCGCCGTCGTAGAGGAGCACCGACCGGGTATCCGACCGGGTATCCGATAGGGGCGTATCCGTCGCATTGGCCATGACTGCAAGCTAATGTGCGGGATGTCGCTCGTATCGCTGCAGGACGTCAGTGTCGCCTTCGGGGGTCCCCCCGTGCTCAACCACGCCGATTTTGCCAT
>CAITQY010000169.1 GCA_903894655.1 uncultured Gemmatimonadota bacterium | reverse complement strand
CGCCGCTTTTCCTTTGTTCTGGCTGGAAACTGCCAACGGCTTAGGAAGCATGGAGGAGGGTGTCAGGGTGGAGGGGGCAGGGGGCGTCGCGGTGAGATCGGCGGCGTAGGTCGGATGACACTGACGGCGTGGACTGCTGGTATCCTCGCGACATGCAAGATCCGGCCAACATTCAGGCGTGGCACCGCGCGATGGAGCTGGCGGTGCGTGTGCATCGGATCACCCGGAACATCCGCCGCGCTGAGGCACCGGGCCTGGCGTCGCAGCTCCGACGGGCGGTGGGCTCCATTCCCGCCAACATTGCGGAGGGCGTCGGCCAGTCCAGTGCCGCAGACTGCGCGCGATTCCTTAGCTACGCGATTTCCTCCGCGTTCGAAGTCGAGAGCCACCTCGTTCTCGCCGAGAAGCTCGGGCTTCGCCTCCCCGGCATCGGCGACGCCATCGACGAGACCCGCCAAGTCCGCCGCATGACCTACGGCCTCCGCCAACATTTCGTGCGCAAGGCCGCCGACGAAAAAGCAGCCGCCAAAGGAAAGGAGGCAAGCCGCCCAAGCGACCTGCCCCCTCCTCCCTGACACCCTCCCTCCTGCCTCCTAAGCCGTTGGCAGTTCAGAGGCAGTTGTCGACCCTAGAAGATCCTAAGATTGATGTATTTCTTCGGATTCTTCTTCAAATCCATCACCAGCGAATCCACCCGCAGCAGCAGCGTATCCAGGCGCGCGTACACCGCCGGATCGTTCAGCAGCTTGCCCGCCGTGCCGTTGCCGTTGCTCACTTTGTCGAGCACGCCCTGCACCTGCGCGTTCGTCTGCTTGAAGTCGCGCGTGAGCTGCTCGAGCTGGGCCGACGTGGCCCGCAGATTCTTCACGGTGGAATCCACCTTCGTGGAGTCCACACTGGCCAGCGTGCGGCGCACCGATTGCTGCGTGAGGGTAAGCTGTTTCGACTGTTCGGCCGTGACGGCGCTCAGCTGCGCCACGAGCTTGGTGAGATCGGCCACCGTCTGCCGCACATCCTTCATGCCGCCGCCTTCCACGAACTGCGTGCGCGCTTCGCCGGTGAGCGCGCGAATGTCGAGTGCGATCGAATCGCCCTTGCTCAGCAACTCCGGAACGCCGGGTGATCCGGCTCCCGTGGCGATCGTGTCGCCGGCCGACATGTAGCCCTGCCGGCCGATGATCGGCGTGAGGGCGATGAGCTGGTCGCCGAAGATGCCGTTCGCTTGCACCGTCGCCGTCGTCCCAGCCGGGACCTTATACTGCGACTGGAGCTTGAGCGCCACCGCGATCGTGCCGTCGGGGATCAGGTCGACTTTGTTTACATAGCCGACCTGTACGCCGGCCAGCAGCACGGGTTGTCCTTGCTTGAGGCCAGCGCCCCATTTGAAGCGCGCAAACATCGGATAGCCGCTGGCGAGGCCGCCGCGGGCAATCCAGATCGTGCCGCCGATACCCAGAACCACCGCCACCAGCAGGAGCAGACCGACAAGCAGTTCGTCGCGTCGTTTCGTCGTCATGTATGGAGAGAGAGCAGGCCGTCAGGCCTGAATGAATGGAGCAAGGACGGCAGCCACGAGGGCATCGAGTACCAGAATGCACACCGACGCGATCACGACCGCGAGGGCGGTGGAACGGCCGACGCCCTCGGCGCCCGCCTCGGTGACGTAGCCCTCGTACGAACAGACGAAGGCGATAGCCGCGCCGAACAGGAACGCCTTGATCAGGGAGTACACCACCTGGAAGGCGGTAAAGGCCAGTCGCAGTCCATCCAGAAAGTCACTCGTGCGCACATCGGTCGAGGTGACCAGGATGCCCCACGCGCTGATGATGGCCGCCGTGTTCGCCAGAATGACCAGCGCGGGCAGCATGACGATACCGGCCAGAAAACGCGGAAGCGCGAGAAACGCCACCGGATCGAATGAGAGCGTCTCGAGCGCGTCGATCTGCTCCGTCACGCGCATGGTGCCGATTTCCGCCGTCATCCGCGCACCGACCCGGCCGGTGAGCACCAACGCCGTGAGTAGCGGTCCCAGCTCCAGCACGATGCTCTGTCGCGTGATCAGGCCGACCACCGACAGCTGCACCCCGGGAAAGAGCTGGTAGCGCGTCTGGAAGGCCGTCACGCCGCCCAGGAAGGCGGCGACGATGATCGTGAGCGGCACCGACTCGACGCCCATCGTGCG
>CAITQY010000168.1 GCA_903894655.1 uncultured Gemmatimonadota bacterium | reverse complement strand
GTTGGTGGGGTCGAGTAGGAGCGCGCGGGCGGCGGCTGTGCTGGCCGGTGTGACCGGTGTTCTCCCGGCGGACGGCACTCGATGGCAGGCACCGAGGGCTAGGGCGGCAGCGACGATCGTGAGCGTTCGGCGCACGGTTCGGGGGAGCGCGGAGATCGGCATGCTGGGATGGTAGTGTGCGCGAGGGTAGTGCGTGAGGGTGAAGTCTGGGCAAGGGATATGGCCGGTTTCTGTCATATTTAAAATACTTGGCAAAATCTTGTGTTTTGGCAGTGTTTCATGTAACTTCAAGTCATGGAATACGATAAGCCGCACGGCCGGTACACGGCCAAGGTGGAAGCCAACGGACGGATCGTCATTCCGGCGGTCGTGCGCGAGGCGCTCGGACTTCGGGCGGGCGACGAGATCACGCTGCTCATCGATGGCGATGATCTGGTGCTTCGATCGCGACGGGCGGCGGTCCGCCGTGTGCGTGAACGTCTTGCGACGGTGAGTGCGCCGGCGTCCGGTGGGACCGACGTCGACGAATTCCTGTCGGATCGAGCGGGCTATTGGGAGTCGGCGATGGCCGATGACGGGCCGCCGGTGCGCTTCGACCTGCCGTCAGTGTTGCAGAAGTTGCGCCGACCGTCGTGAAGGTCGCGCAGCTCCTGGACGCGTCCGCGCTACTGGCGGTCGCGTTCGAGGAGGATGGCGCCGAGCAGGTCATGCTGGCGCTATCACGCCCGCAGGTAGGCATCACCGTTGCCAATCTCTCCGAGGTCGTGAGCAAGCTGCGTCAACGCGGCATGAGTCTGTCAGGCTGTCGCGCGTTCATCGATGACTTGCAGCTCATCGTCGTGAGCGCCGACACCGAAACCGCGTTGCTCGCCGGCGAGCTCCATGCGCAGACGCGATGGGCCGGACTCTCGTTAGGCGATGCAACGTGCCTCGCGACGGCGGTGCAGTTAGGTGCGAGTGTGGTGACTGCCGATCGCGCCTGGGGGCGCCTTGATGTCGGCGTGGAGATTCAGGTGATTCGATAGCGAGCGAGCGCGTCAGGTCGTGGCGAATCCTTCGCCCCGAGTTGTCGTAGGTTGCGACATGCCCACCGAAGATTCCCTGCGCCCGCTCGACGCGCTGAACGCCCGCGTGATGCAGCACCCCGCCGCCGCGCGCCTCACGCTGATGTGCCGCATTTTGCTCGCGGTCGCGTTCATTCCCACCGGCAGCGTAAAGCTGATGGGCGAGCGGTTCACCTCACTGGGCGTGGACACGTCGGTTGGCGCGTTCTTCGAAGCGATGTACCAGACCGGCGGGTATTGGCGCTTTCTTGGGCTCTCGCAGGTGCTGGCCGGCGTGCTGCTGCTCATTCCCGCCACCGCGTTCTACGGTGCGGTGCTGTTCCTGCCCATTCTCGTGAACGTCGTGGTGATCACGATCGCGATCGAGTTCAAAGGGACGCCGATGATCACGGTGGCGATGCTGCTGGCGAACCTGTGGCTCCTGGCGTGGGACTGGCCGCGCTGGCGCGCGGTGCTGATCACGGAGGATACCCGGCCGGTGATGGGCGGCTGGACGCGCCTCGAGCGCGCCGGCTGGCTGCTGGGCGCGGCGAGTGTGGCGGCGTTCTTCTTCGCGGTCCGCGGCATGGCGTTGAAGGGGACGGTGGGGGTGCTGGTTGGATTGGGTGTGCTTGGTGGGCTGATGGTGGTGACGGCGTGGGTGAGAGGGGCGCGGGGGGGGCCCTAGCGGCCCTAGCGAATGTGCCACGATGTTAGTGGCCACAGCTTGCGCAAGTTTCGAAAGACGAAACC
>CAITQY010000167.1 GCA_903894655.1 uncultured Gemmatimonadota bacterium | reverse complement strand
TGTACGTCCTCGATCTCGGCCTCACGCACTACGACGTGGCGTGGGGCATCCAAAAGCGCGCCGCCGCGGCGCGGATTTCGGGTGAGCTCGATCAGGATCTGCTCATTCTCGTGCAGCATCCGCCGGTGGTCACACTCGGCCGCAGCACCAAACCGGGGCATCTGCTGGCCACGGCGGAGTATCTGGCGGCGTGCGGCGTACAACTGCGCGACGTGGAGCGCGGCGGCGACGTAACCGTGCACGAGCCCGGTCAGCTGGTGGCGTATCCCATCATCGACCTCAAGCGACACAAGCAGGACCTGCACTGGTATCTGCGGCAGGTGGAAGAGGCCATCATCGTGGCGTTGCGCACCTTTGGGCTCGAAACCTCGCGTGTGCCTGGGCTCACCGGCGTGTGGCGCGAGGATGCCGCCGGACGGCGCAAGTTGGCCAGCATCGGGGTGCATGCCAAGGACTGGGTTACGTGGCATGGCGTGGCGCTCAACGTGGTGAATGATCTCAGCACCTTCGCCCACACGGTGCCCTGCGGCATCGACGGCGTACAAATGACCACCGTGGCGCGGGAGTGCGAAGCAGCCGGGTGCGACGCACCGACCATCGAGGCCGTGGGCGACGCCGTCGCCTCTGGAGTGGCCGAGGTTTTTTCACTCAGCCGGCAGCCGCTCCCGGACGCACTGATGCGCGAGATCGTTTCCCCCGCGTAACCGCGTAACCGCGTGGCGCGTAGCGCCCGAAGTGGTCGTGAATCTGCGCGGGCGACTTGCCGCCCGCCCGTACACCGGTAGGATTCACGCGAGCGTGCATCACTCTTCATCAGTACGCCCCCACTACCCCGCCATCCTTATGCAAACCGTTCGACCAACACGGTCATTCGCCGGTGTCCTGCTCCTGGGCGCGGTCGCCCTCTCGGCCTGTAAGGACAACGCGCCGCCGCCGCCCGTCGCCATTGTCGCGACCAGCGCCTTCTCGTTCACCGGTGTGGTAGACGAAGTCCTTCCGTCGCCACTCACGGTGAAAGTCACCGATGCCAGTGGCGCCGCCGTCAACGGCGTTCCGGTCACGTTTGTTGTAGCCGACGGAGGCGGATCCGTCAGCAAGGGCGTAGACACCACCAAATCGGGGGGGGTCGCATCGACCTCATGGCGCCTCGGCGAGCGCGTCGTCGCCCAGCGCGTCACGGCGTCGGCGCTCGGTGTCAGCAGTAGCATCGAGTTCACTGCCACGGCCAAGCCGGGGGCGCCGGTCACCATCGTGCTCGCGGCTGGCAACGCACAGAGCGCGGCTGCCGGAGCGGCGGTGGCGACCCCGCCGTCGGTGTCCGTCAAAGACCGGTTCACCAACGTCGTGCCCGGTGTCTCGGTGCTGTTCAGTGTGACGGGTGGCGGCGGGTCCATTACCGGCGCCGGCGTCGCCACCAATGCCGCCGGTGTGGCGGCGGTTGGGGAATGGAAGCTGGGTACCGCCCTTGGTGCCAACAGCCTCAGTGCGCTGGCCGTAGCGAGTGGCATCACCGGCAACCCGGTGTC
>CAITQY010000166.1 GCA_903894655.1 uncultured Gemmatimonadota bacterium | reverse complement strand
TCTGATGGTGTTCCTGCTGGTCGGCGGCGGCTTCCTGCTGGCGCTGCTGCTCCCGCCCGACACGGTCAATGGTCCGTACTGGCTTGGCCTGCCGCGGCGCGCGGCGGTGGTGCTGTACGGCGTGGGGCTGCTGCCGCTGTTCGTGTTGCCGCTGGCCTACGCCTTCACCTTCGAAGCGCTCACGCTCTCCGATGACGATCTCGCCCGCGTCCGTGCGGCGCGAACGCACGGTGCGCGTGACGACGATGCGCGAGACGGCGAGCCGTCCACGGAGTCCGCATGACGTCGCTGTGCTTGCTGCAGGCGGGCACCATCCCGGCGAATGCGAAGCCGGTGATCGGTGGCGTCGCGATCGCGTACTTCGTGATCGTGGCCATCATTGGCATCTACGCCACGCGCAAAACGAAATCGGCCGCCGACTTCTTCGTGGCCGGGCAGGGGATCGGGCTCTTCACCCTGGCCATCTCGGCCATGGCGGCCACGCTCTCGGGCTTTGCCTTTATCGGGGGGCCGGGGCTGGTCTATTCCGTTGGCATCGGTGCCGTGTTCATCGTGCTGCCGGCAGCGCTCACGAATTCGATGGGCGCGTGGGTGCTGGCCAAGCGCCTGCGCCTGCTGGCGGAGGTGCGCGAGATGATCACGGTGCCCGATGCGATCGGGGTGCGCTACCAATCGCCGACGGCGCAGGGGCTGGCCGCGCTCGCGATTGTGCTCGCCACGGTGGGGTACATGGCAACCAACCTGCTCGCCCTCGGCCTCGTGCTCGATGCCACGTTCGAGCTGGGACGCGGCACGTCCATCTGGATCGGCGCCGCGATCGTGCTGGCGTATTCGGTGTCGGGCGGGATTCTGGCGGGCATCTACAACGACGTCTTTCAAGGCATCCTGATGGCCGTCGCGTCGGCACTGGTGTTCTTGTTCGCGCTGCACAGCGGCGGCGGACTGGAGGCGATGTCGCGCACGATCATGCTGCACGATCCGGCCATCCTGGCCCCTTTCGGCAAGCTCACGCCGCTGGCCGCGCTCTCGTTCTTCTTCGTGTTCGGCCTAGGGGCGCTCGGGCAGCCGCACGTAGTGCACAAGTTTTTTATGCTGCGTGATCCGCGGAAGCTCAAGTGGTTTCCGCTGCTCATGACGTGCGCGCTGTTCCTCACGTTGCTGCTGTTCGTGGGCGTGGGTCTCGCCATGAAGGCGCTCGTGCTCGCGGGGGGCGCGACGCCACTGGCCACGGCCGACGACGCCACGCCCACGTTCCTGCTGCGCTACACACCGTTGCCGCTCGCCGCGGTCGTCTTCTCGGCCGTCGCCGCCGCGATCATGAGCACGGTGAACTCCTTCATGAGCATCGGATCGGCCGCCCTCACGCACGATCTCCCGCTGGCCTTCGGCACGCGGGTGACCAACGAGCTGCGCTGGGGACGGATCTGGACGGTGGTGCTCACCGTCGTTGCGGCGCTGATCGCGCAACAGTCGGGAACACTGGTCGCCTTCCTTGGCATCTTCGGTTGGGGGCTCTTTGCGTCCACGTTGGTGCCGGCGCTCGCGATCGGTTTGAACTGGAAGGGAGCCACTCGCGCCGGGGCCATCGCCTCGATTGCCACGGGGCTCGTGATCACGCTCGGGCTGGAGTCGCTGGCGTACTTCAAGATGTTCACCTTTCCTGCGGGTGTGACCGCCACGGCGATCGCGCTGGTGCTGTCGGTGTTGGTGTTTTTCGTGGTCTCGTGGGTCACGCGGGATACCGCCGCCGCGACGCTCGCCCCCGATGTGCGCGCGGTGATGGACGCGTGAAGCCTCCGGCGACTGGCGTATCGAGCCCGACCTCGCGAGCATTGGAGATGCTTCCGTTGGCCCGAACGCACTGATGACGCGCCCCGAGCGGGCACCCGCCCCCAAGCGTGCCAAAAGCGCGCGCCCATCGGCGTCGGCCTCCGCCGAGGCCAAGGCGGCGATCGCGCCCCCGCAGCTCGACTTATTCCCCGTGCGGCCGGTGGTCGACGTGCTCGATCCACGCACCGTGGTGGGTGCGCAGACGGGTGTGGAGCATCTGGTGCGCGTGCGTTTACGGCCCAACGATGCACCGCACCTGATTTTTCACGACCGGCATGGCTGGTACTGCGAGTCACACGGGGCCGCGTGTCATACCGTGCAACTCGCCCGTGACGAAGTGAAATGACGGAGGTTCGACCTGAGGATGCCCTGCCGATCTGGACGCCGTCCGCGGCGGCCGTCGATCGCGCCGCCCTGACGCGGTTCCGGCTCGATCTCCAGTCGCGCGGTGTCGTCGATGCGTCAGTCACAGATGCGCACGCGCTGCAGCGCTGGTCGGTGCAGCATCCGGCATCGTTCTGGGCCGAGATTTGGCGGGCGGCCGCGATCATGGCCGATGGGCCCGGCGCGGCGGAATCGCCGTGGGTTGACGTACTGGTGGGCGGCGATCGCATGGCCCCCCCAGACCCCGAGCACGGACCGCGCTGGTTCACCGATACGCGGCTCAATTTCGCCGAGCATCTGCTGCGTCGGCGCGACGAGGGCACGGCCATTGTGTCGTGGAACGAGCACGGCGCGCAGCAGCGCATCAGCTTCGCCGAGCTGGCCGCGCAGGTGGCTGCCATGGCCGCCGCGCTCTCGGCCGCCGGTGTGGGCGTGGGTGATCGCGTGGTGGGCTACCTACCGAATCTGCCGCAGGCCGTGATCGCGATGCTGGCGGCCACGTCGCTTGGGGCGATGTGGTCGTCGTGTTCGCCCGACTTCGGCACCAAGGGGGTGCTCGATCGATTCGGGCAGATCGCCCCTAAGGTCATCATCGCCGCCGACGGCTACTGGTACGCCGGCAAGCAGATCGACTGCCTGGAGCGATTGCGTGAGATCGTGGACTCGCTGCCGTCGTTGGCCGCGGTGTGGGTGGTGCCATACGTGAGTGCCGCGCCGGAGCTCTCGTCCATCCCCGGTGCCGTTGCCTTCACCGACGTGCTGGCGCAGTACGCGTCGCATCACGAGCCGACGTTCGTGCGTCTGCCGTTCGATCATCCGCTGTACATCATGTATTCGTCGGGCACCACGGGATTGCCCAAGTGCATGGTGCACGGCGCCGGCGGCACGTTGCTGCAGCACTGGAAGGAACTCGCGCTCCACACCGACCTTGGGCCCGACGATGCAAT
>CAITQY010000165.1 GCA_903894655.1 uncultured Gemmatimonadota bacterium | reverse complement strand
TCGATGATGCCGCCGCGCACGGAGAACTGCGCCACGTCTTCGACCATGGGCACGCGTTCGAAGCCGATGGACTCGAGATGCGCCGTGAGATCTTCCAACCGACGCACGTCGCCCTTGCGCAGTTCGAGGCGCGCGCCGGCGAGGGCGCGCGGCAGGGAGGTCTGCTCGAGTACCGCACGGGCCGTGGTGAGCAGCAGGCGCACGCCGCTGCGTCCCAACTTCTCGAGCGTTTCCACCCGTTCGCCGGCCACTTCGGCGTGCGGCTCCACTTCACCGAAGCCTTCACGCGGCGGGTACAGCGCCACGGGGATGTCGTCCACCAGCGACTGCAGGTCGGCCAGCCACCGTTCGGCATCACCGACTTGGTCGGTAATCACCACCACTAGTCGCTGCGGCAGCGCGCGGGCGAGGGCCGCCACGAACACCGCGTCGGCCGACCCGGCGAGTCCACCCACACGGAGGCTCTGACCGGGACCGGGCATCGCCTTGTACACTCGGGCGAACGCCGGCAGCGCCTCGATCGCATCGAGCAGTCGGGGAAGCCCCATCAGTGTCTCGCCAACCAGGCTTCGGCCAACAAGGCCGCGAGGGCGAGCGCCACCAGCGGCAAGAGCAGGCCCTGACCAGCCGCGCGCTCGAACACCAAGGTGCGCCACGCACGCGCGCTGGTGGCCGGCGTAACATCGCGTCCGGCAATGTGCGTCCGCATGGCGGCGACCGCGCTGTCCGCTCCTCCCTGCCCCATCCCGACCACGTCCGACTCCTCTGGCTCCGGATTCACCACCAGCGCGCCGACGCGCGCGGCCTGGCGACGGAGGTAGTACACCCCCGCCTCATTGGGAACGATGAGGCGGTCGCTGTTGGTGCCCACGATCTTTCCATCGGGGCCTTCGAGGCCGGTGACAGCGCGCAATCCGGCCAGATGCTCGCCCGGCACGGCTTCAATGAGCCGGCCGTCTTCACCGAGGCGACGGGACAGCGCCTCGAGGACCCACGGCACAAAGGCCGCGCGGAGTGGGAGTTCGGTCGCCTCGGGCTCGAGCGGCGAGCCGATGAGCACATAGCCATCGCCCGCCACGGCCCAGGCCGATCCGCCGGCGGTGGCCAAGGTGTCGGGCATCGCCGATGCACTGGCGCCAGAGGCGGCGGCACCGCCCGGCGAATACACCAGCGGATAGCGCAGGCGTACTGGCGTACCTTCGAACACGCTCACCGAGGGGGCGGTGGTATCGAGCGGTGCGCCATCACTGCTGGCGGCACGCGCCAGCACGAGATTGCGCGCGATCGCCCCGAAGCGCCACGGGATGCCGAGGCGCGTCAGGGTGCGATTGGCCTCGCCGATCCGCACGGGATCGAGTGGCGCCGTAAGCAGCACCGGCAGCCGCACGCCGGGGGCGTCGGCACCGGACACGGTGACAGTGCCGGCCGCGCCCTCGGCCCCGCGCTCGAGACGCCGCTCGTCCACTAACGTGGAGAGCGCGGCCGAGAGGAACGCCCCCCCCTCTTGGCGCACCGCGACCATCGGCGGCGGCGCCACACGCACGGCAAACCAGCGGGCGTTGTCGGCTCGCAGGGCGTCGGCATCGACTTCCACCTTGCCGCGCACCCATCCGGTGCTGTTGCTGGCCAACCGCTGCGTCAGCCGCACCGGTGCCGCCACGGGCGCACTGGCCACCGCGCCGCGGGCCACCGTACGGCCGTCCAAGAGCACACGCCAATCGGAAGAATCCGGGGCACTGATGGCGAAGGTCACGGTGCCCGACGGCGTCCATCGCGCCGGCTCCGCCGTCGCCGCCAGCACGGCCCGATTGCGCACGCTATTCGTGCCATGGGCCAGAATCACCACCGGGACCGTCCCGGCGTTCACCACGCTGTCCATCGTGAACGCGTTCCGCTGCCCATCGCTCACGATGGCCACGACGGGGGCGCGTGGACTGCCGCTGCGCGCCAGTCCCACGGCTCGGCGCGTGGCGGCCGCCAGATCGCCGCGCCCGCCTAACGGGGCGAGGGAGTTCAGCGACGCCAGCAGCGACGGGGCGCTGCCACCGATCACGCGTCCATCGGCGGTCACGATCCACGCGCGATCGTCGTTCGAGAGATCGGCCAGCACACCACGCACGTCGGCGCGCAAGCTGTCGAACACCGAGCGCTCGTTGCTGATGATCCCCGTGCTCATGGAGTTGTCGAGCACGATGGCGAGCGCCACCGGCGCGTGGCCGAGCCCGGCGAGTTTGGCAATCGGACGCGCCGCGGCCAGGGCCAACGCCAACACGGCGAGGAGACGGAGCAGGAGCAACAGGAGATGACGCAACTTGAGATCGCGGCTGTGTTCCTGTTCCATGCGCGTGAGATACCGCACGGCGGGGAAGTCCACCGTACGGCCAACCTTTCGGCGCAACAGATGCACCAGCAACGGCACGCCGACCAGCGTGGCCAGCGTTAAAAACAGCGGAGCGAGAAACGCCATCGAGAGGCTGCGAGAGGACTACGACAAAGACAAGAGCGTGGGCGCGACGTGGCAGCTGCGAGTACTAGATCATGGCACCACGACCGTTCACGCCGACCAGCTGGCGCAGCGGTCGGCCGAACGGTTCATCGGTCATGGCCACCGCGTAGCGTGCGCCAGCCCGGCCCAGGGCCGCGCGCCATTCGGCGAGCGCCTCCTGCACCGTGGCCTGATAGGTGGTGCGCACATCGGCGGGTGAGGCCGGGACTTCGATGTAAGATTCCGGATCGCGATAGCGCGCCTCGCCGGACTCGGGGAAATCTCGTTCGGCCGGATCCATCACGTGTAACACCAGCACCTCGTGCCCGCGCGCGCGGAGGGTCCGTGCGGCATCGGCCACCGGCTCGGGATCGGTGAGCAGGTCGGACAAGAGCACCACGAAGCCCGGGCGACGCACCAAGCGGCCCGCCTGCAGCAGTGCGCCGGCCACATCGGAGCTGGTGCCGCCCCCCGGCTCGGAGAAGGCCGCCATGAGCCGGCGCCACTGGGTGCGCTGTGAGCGGGGCGGCACGACATCCCGCAGCGTGGCGTCGAATCGCACGAGCCCCACGGCATCGCGCTGACGCAGCAGCAACAGCGCCACGGCGGCGGCTAAACGCTCCGCGTACGCGAGCTTGGTGAGCCGGGCCGGGTCGCTGGTCCACTGCATTGAAGCACTCACGTCGAGCACCAGCATGGCCCGGGCGTTGGTCTCTTCCTCGAACTGCTTGACCACCCAGCGATCGGAGCGACCGGCAATCCGCCAGTCGAGATAGCGCAGGTCGTCGCCCGGCATGTACGGCCGATGCTCGGCGAACTCGACACTGAAGCCCTTGCGGGGCGAGCGGTGCATCCCCGTCACGAAGCCATCGACGACCCAGCGGGCGACGAGCTCCAAGTGGCCAAGGGCCGCCAGAACGGTGGGGTCGAGTTGATCGGCGCGTGGCTGGGACATGTGTGTGAAGGATAGCCCCATGACCGCGGATCTGGGGTGGGGATCCGCAGGCACCTCAGGACGGAACGGTTTGACATCTACGTCCGAGCCCCCAAGCTTAGTTGAGGATTGCCCAATAATTCCCTCCAGGTCGGCGTGCGAAGATGACGGGACCATTGAGAAAGCTGGCAGCCGCCGCGTCGTTGACGCTGAGTGGCACCGTGCTCGCGCAGGGCGCGACACCCGCTTCGGCGCCGGCGGCGCCCACTCCGCAGGTGACCGTCACGGGCGTCACCGCCGTGACGTCGCTGGCCGACTGGCCCGGCCTGTCGCTCTCCGTGAACCGTGACGCGTACGTCACGATTTTTGCGGTCACT
>CAITQY010000164.1 GCA_903894655.1 uncultured Gemmatimonadota bacterium | reverse complement strand
TCCATGCGTATGGTCCCGTTGCGCGCGACCTTCCAGAAGCTCACGCGTGTCGTTCGCGACACGGCGTCGAAGGCCCACAAGACGGTACAGTTCGTGACCGACGGCGATGATGTGGAAATCGATCGCAACATGGTGGACGTGCTGGGCGACCCGCTGGTGCACATGGTGCGCAACGCGGTGGATCATGGCGTCGAAGGACCCGACGAGCGCGTCGCAAATGGCAAGCCGCGCCTCGGCGTCGTCCGCCTGCACGCGTACCATGCCTCGGGCAACGTCGTCGTCGAGCTCAAGGACGACGGCCGTGGTCTGCATCGCGACAAGATCGTGAAGAAAGCGATCGAGAAAGGGCTGATCGAGAGCGAGAAGGGCATGACGGACAGCGACGTGTTCAACCTGATCTTCGCGCCCGGCTTCTCGACCGCCGACCAGGTCACCGACATTTCGGGACGCGGCGTCGGCATGGACGTCGTGCGCCGCAATCTCGAGACGATTCGCGGTCGCATCGACATCACGTCGGCGCCCGGTAAGGGCACCACCTTTGCCATCCGCCTGCCGCTCACGCTGGCCGTGACCGACGGCATGCTGGTCCGCGTCGGCGAGGAGCGCTTCATCGTACCGCTCACGCACATCCACATGAGCTTCCGCCCGGAGCCGTCGACGCTCTCGACCGTCGTCGGACGGGGCGAAGTGGTGCTGCTGCGCGGCGAACTGCTGCCCATCATCCGTCTCCACCGGCTGTTCGACGTCACGCACGCGGTGCAGTCGCCGCTCGACGGCCTGCTCATGATCGTCGGTGACGGCGATCGTCGCACCGCACTCCTCGTGGACGAACTCCTCGGGCAGCAACAGGTCGTGGCCAAAACGCTCGGCGACGGCCTCGGCAAGGTGCCCGGTGTGAGTGGCGGTGCGATTCTCGGCGACGGACGCGTGGGACTCATCCTCGACGTGACCGAGACAGTCGCCCTGGCCCAGAGCCACGAGCCTTCCCCCATGCGCCGCGATCGGCCGCACGCCGCCTGATCAGGATGTCATCACCAGGGGTCCCGGCGTCACGGGGGCCCGTGGGCCATATGTGTTCGAGTCAAGCTCCGACGAGGGGGCGCCGATACCACACAGCAGACGGGTCGTCGGACCCGCGTACCCTCTATCCATGTCGAGCGAGCCATGAGCACGCAGAGTGAATCGATGTCCGTTGTCGCCACACCGTCCCGCGCGGGCAAGTATCTCACGTTCTTTCTCGGCGGCGAAGAGTACGGCCTCGAGATTCTAAAGGTAAGCGAGATCATCGGCTTGCAGCCGATCACGCGGGTACCCCGCATGCCGGAGTTCGTGCGCGGTGTCATCAACCTGCGCGGCAAGGTCATACCGATCACGGACCTGCGCAGCAAGTTCGGCATGGTGCACGATGGCAGCGAAGACAGCTGCATCATCGTGGTTCAGATGTGCGGCATTCAGACCGGTATCGTGGTCGATCGCGTCAGTGAGGTGGTTGCCATCGCGGAAGCGGACATCGAAGATGCGCCGAGCTTCGGCGCCGGCATTCACACCGAATTCCTGCTCGGCATCGGCAAGACCGGCGGACGCGTGAAGCTGTTGCTCGACATCGATAAGGTGCTCGCCAGCAGCGAGATCGCGGCGCTGGAAGTCGCGCAGGCGCACGCGGCCTGACGCGCCTCTATCCGTCTCTTTGAGGTTCTTCGATGGCCGCCCAAAGCCCCAGCCACGCACTCTTCACGGAATGCGACATTTCGCCGGCACAGTTCGCGCGAATCACCGAGTTGCTCCATGAGCACGCGGGAATCCGCATGCGCGAAGGCAAGGAAGGGCTCGTGCGCGCGCGTCTGGCTAAGCGGCTCCGCACGCTCAATCTGCCCGACTTCAACGCGTATCTCGATTTCGTCGCAAAGGAGCCGTCGCGGCGCGAGTTCGCCGAGATGATCGATGCGCTCACGACCAACAAGACCAGCTTCCTGCGTGAGGCGTCGCACTTCGACTACCTGCGCGACGCGGTCTTCCCCACGCTGAAGGGTTCGGTGCGGATCTGGAGCGCCGGATGCTCGAGCGGCGAGGAGCCGTACACGCTCGCGATGCTCGCCAATGAGACGTTCAGCGACATCACCACGCGTGACGTGCGCATTCTCGCCACCGACCTCAGTCATCGCGTCCTGGCCACGGCCAAGGCGGCCACGTATCCGGCCGAACACATGGCCGACGTGCCGTCGACGTGGATGCAGAAGTACTGGACCCGCACCCGCGACGCGCAGGGACGCGAGCTGTGCGAAGCGGGCAAGTCGCTCCGGCGGCTCGTCCATTTCGCGAAGCTGAATTTGATGGAGCGGTGGCCGATGCAGGGGCCGTTCGATGCTATCCTCTGTCGCAATGTCATGATCTATTTCGACAAAGCCACCCAACAGCAGCTTGTCGAGCGCTACTGGACGCTGCTCCGTCCCGGCGGACACTTGTTCGTGGGACACTCGGAAAGTCTCACCGGCCTCACACACCGTTTTCGGTATGTGCAGCCCGCGGTCTACGTGAAGTAGCATGGGCGCCAGTGCGCCTACGCGCGCGGTTGATCGGATCGTTGGGGTCGCGGACGTGAAGGTGTCCAATACGCCGGGCGAACGACTCATCACGTATGCCCTTGGCAGCTGTCTTGGCATCGTGGTGTATGACCCGGTCGTCGCGGTGGCGGGGATGCTGCACGTCATGTTGCCCACGGGGACCATTGACGAATCCAAGATGAAGGACAAGCCCGCCATGTTCGTGGACAGTGGCGTGCCCCTCCTGTTCAAGGAGTGCTACAAGCTCGGCGCGAAGAAGGAGCGCATGCACGTGCGGGTGGCCGGTGGCGCGCACGCCGGTGCCCGCGAAGAAGACGATCGCTTTCAGATCGGCAAGCGCAACATGATCGCGCTGCGCAAGCTGCTCTGGAAGAACGGAGTGCTCGTGCACGCGCACGACACGGGGGGCGTGCAGACGTCCCGGACGATGTGGGTGGACGTGACCACAGGCGAGGTTACGCTCAAGATCAACGGCGCCGAGAGTAAGCTCTAATGCACTGGATACCGACACATGGCCTTTAACGTACTCGTGGTCGACGACAGTGCCGTCATGCGGCAGATGGTCGTGCGCACCCTCAGGATGAGTGGTCTTCCGCTGGGCACGGTCCTCGAGGCCGGCAATGGTGAGGAAGGCCTGTGCGTTCTTCAGGAACAGTGGGTCGACCTGCTGCTTCTGGACATCAACATGCCGGTGATGAACGGCGAGGAGATGCTGCGGCGTCTTCGCGCCGCGCCGGACACTGCCTCGTTGCCCGTGATCGTGGTCTCCACGGAAGGCAGCGAAACCCGTCTGGCTGCGCTCCACGAGTTGGGCGCTGCGATTGTCCGTAAGCCGTTCGCGCCGGAGACCCTGCGCGATACCATCCTGCGTGTTACTGGAGTCACCGATGCCGAGTACTACGGTCCAGTCCCTGTCGCGAGCGACGACAGCGACTTTTGAGGAGCTCGCGCTCCTCTTTCCGGAGCACGAGCTGTCCCCGGAACAGGCCGCCGCCCCGCTCGATGTGGCGGTCTCGGTGGAGTTTCGCGGCCCGCGTTGCGGGCGGCTCCTGCTGCGGGCGTCGTCCAACATCCTCTCGTCGATTGCGGCGAACATGCTGGGCGAAGACGCATCCCGTCAGCGTCCGCTGCAGCGTGATGCCCTCGGGGAGATCGCGAACGTGATCTGCGGCAACCTGCTGCCTGCGATCGCAGGCGTCGCCGCCGTCTTTCACCTCTCGGCCCCTCGTGTGCATGAAGGGCTCGACGACATCTCCCGTCAGGAGGACGTGCCAACGGCGCGTGTCATCTTCGGCGTTGAAGACGGTCGCACCGAAGCGGTGCTCTACCTGTTCGAAGAACGCGACGACACGGCGCCGGTCTCCCATGGCTATGTGAGTGGCGCGTGACGACGATGCTGACACCGGGATCGCCACTGCCAGGCTCCGGTCCTCCGCTGCGCACGCCGGGTGTCGTGCGGGTGCTGGTCGTGGATGACTCCGCGCTGGTGCGTCGCATTCTCTCCGATGCGTTGTCGAAGTATGACGATATCGAAGTCGTCGGCACGGCGACCGATCCGTACGTGGCGCGCGAGCGCATCGTGCAGCTTCGGCCCGACGTCATCACGCTCGACATCGAAATGCCGCGAATGGACGGACTGTCGTTCCTGTCCAAGCTGATGCAACACTTCCCGCTGCCGGTGGTGGTGGTGAGCTCGCTCACGCCCGCCAACAGCGAGACCGCCCTACGTGCGCTCTCGCTTGGGGCGGTCGAGGTGATCGCCAAGCCGGGCTCGTCGCTCGCCGCTGGCGATATCGCGGACGAACTCGTGCGCGCGGTGCGCGCGGCATCGCACGCCCGCGTCGTCAAGCGTTCGGCGACGGCCGATGCACCGCCGGTGCCGGGGCGCTCGGCCATCGCGTCGCTCAACGCGACCAACAAGATCATTGCGCTCGGCGCCTCCACCGGTGGCACGCAAGCGCTCGAGCAGGTGCTCCGTCGTTTTCCGGTCGATGCGCCAGGTACAGTCATCGTGCAGCACATGCCGGAGCACTTCACCCTGTCCTTCGCCAAGCGCCTCGATCAGGTCTGTGCGATGCGCGTGCAGGAAGCGAAAGACGGCGACTTCGTCGTGCCGGGGCTCGCGCTCGTGGCACCGGGTGGCAAGCACCTCGTGTTGCACGCCAGCGGTGCACGGTGGGCAGTGCGCGTGAAGGACGGGCCCAAGGTGCATCACCAGCGGCCCGCGGTCGACGTGCTCTTTCAGAGCGTCGCGCGCAGCGCGGGGCGTAATGCGGTGGGCGCCCTGCTGACCGGGATGGGTGCCGATGGTGCCAAGGGGCTGCTGGCCATGCGTGAAGCCGGGGCGTACACCGTTGCCCAGAACGAGGAAACGTGTGTCGTGTACGGCATGCCGCGAGAAGCGGTCAAGCTCGATGCGGCGGTTGACGTGCTGCCGCTCGACCGCATCGCCGACGCGCTGCTGCACGCCGTCGCTGCGCGCCGCACGTAACGCGCGCGCTAGGCCGGAAGGGTCAGCCGCACCCGGGTGCGTGCGCCGGTGGTGCCGTCGATCCGATCGAAGTGGATCGACCCACCGAGCGTACGGACGAACGCGGCGACGATCGCCAGTCCGATCCCGGCCCCGCGAATGCCCTTCTTGGATGTCACGAACGGTTCGGTGACGGTCGAAGCCAAGTCGGCGGGAATGCCCGCACCTTCGTCTTCCACATCGATGGTCACCACGGCGTTCTGTACCGCACTCCGGATAACGATGGCGCTGCCCGCCGGCGCCGCGTCGTGCGCGTTGCGCAGCAGTTCGATAACCACGTCCCGCCACCAGCGCGCATCGGCCTGAATCTGTCCGCCGCCGGCAGTGACGTTCACGGCCCGGTCACCCAGCTCGGTGGCCAGCATAGCCACCGCGTCGGCGATGCCGTCGTCCACCAGCGTAGGGAGCCGCCGCATGTTGCCGGCACGTGAAAATTGCGTCACCCGCTGGAGATACTGGACCGTGGCGTCCGCCGCCCGATGGATCTCGACGACGTCGGCATGCATCGGGTCGCTCTCCGCGATGTCAGACCGAAGTAGCTCGCTGTACGTCCGGACGACCGTCGAGAAGTTGTTGATGTCGTGCGAAACCCGCTTGGCAAAGCGCACCAGCGCCTCGAGCTCGGGCTCACTCTGCGGCACGGCATTTGTGTCGGTGGCCATATGCGTCGTAGAATACGCTCCACGGTGGTAACCACAACTGTCACTTTTGTCCGTCTTCTCCGGGAGCTCGAACCATGTCGTTCCGATCCAGCCGTGCCATGACCTGTGCCGTGGCCCTTTCGCTTGCCGGTGCCGCGCTCGGCGCGCAGACGCCGCCACCGGTCGCCGAGCAGATCACGGCCGCCGTCCAAGCGCTTCCAAAGGAGCTGCGTGACGGTGCCGGCGTGATGGGCTACAAAACGGCCGGCAAGCTCGAGTGGCTTCGCCCCACGAAGAATGACATGATGTGCCTGGCGGACGATCCCGCCGAGGAACAGTTCCACGTGTCCTGCTACCACAACTCGATGGACCCGTTCATGGCCCGCGGTCGCGCCCTGCGCGTGTCGGGCGTGAAGGGTGGTCAGATCGACACCGTGCGCTTCGCCGAAGTGAAGGCGGGAAAGATCACGATGCCGACGGCACCGGCGTCGTTGTATCAAATCTTCGGCAAGAAGGACGCGTTCGATGCGGCGTCGGGCACGGTGAAGCAGGGCAACCCGCTGTTCGTCGTGTACATCCCGTTCGCCACCACGGCGACCACGGGTATCTCGACGACGCCCTCGGATACGAAGCCGTGGCTGATGTTCCCCGGCACGCCGAAGGCGCACGTGATGTTCTCATTGACGATGTGATCCGACGATGACGATCGTGAAGCTGACGTCGCGCCGCCTCAAGGAGGCGGTGGCGGCGCTCAGTGCCCAAGATCCGAAGATGGCGGTGGCCATCGAGCGCGTGGGCCCGTGCACGATGCTGCCGCGCGCCGACGGTACGCACTTCGATCATCTGGCGCGGGCGATCGTCTATCAACAACTGTCCGGTGGCGCCGCGTCCACGATTTATGGGCGCGTCAAGGACCGCATCGGTACCGGCGGGGATGCTCCGACCCCGATGCAGATTTTGGCGTCGGATGAGGACACACTGCGCGCCTGCGGGCTG
Source organism: uncultured Gemmatimonadota bacterium (assembly GCA_903894655.1). Lineage (GTDB taxonomy): Bacteria > Gemmatimonadota > Gemmatimonadetes > Gemmatimonadales > Gemmatimonadaceae > Gemmatimonas. Next base: position 3,881 of record CAITQY010000164.1, on the reverse strand, counting down.
TCGGCGGCGAAAACGCGCGCGATCGTTGACTTGGCGCGCCATGTCGAGGATGCCCGGCTGCCGCTCGACGTGATCGACACCATGGACGACGAGGCGGTGATCGATGCCCTGGTGGCGGTGCGCGGTGTCGGCCGATGGACAGCACAGATGTTCCTGATGTTCCGGCTCGGACGTCCGGACGTGCTCCCGGTGCTGGATCTCGGTGTCCGGAAGGGGGCGCAGCGGATCTATCGCATGCGAGCGCTGCCGGAGGCGGACCGGTTGGAGAAGGTGGCGCGGAACTGGCGCCCGTGGGCAAGCGTTGCCAGTTGGTACTGCTGGCGGGTCCTCGATCTCGAAGACGCCGGCGGCTGGTAGCGCAGGGGCTGGTGAATGCGGCTCGCCGCAGTGGAGAGTGCTCGTGTCGATGCAGGAATTCCGGAAGCAGGTGCACGCCCCCGTGCCCGTCGAGGCGCTCTTCGCGTGGCATGAACGCGACGGCGCGTTCGAGCGGCTGTCGCCGCCGTGGGACCGCCCCAAGGTGCTCGAGCACACGGGAGGCATTCGCGACGGCGCCAAGGTGGTGCTGCAGGTGCACGCCGGCCCGGTACCCACCACGTGGACCCTCGAGCATCGCGCGTACATCGAGAATCGTCAGTTCCGTGACGTCATGCGTGATGGCCCGTTTGCGGCGTGGGAGCACACGCACGGCTTCACGCCGATCGATGCCCAATCAAGCACGCTGGACGATCATATCCGCTATGCACTCCCGCTCGGCGGTTTAGGGAGTGCGGTCGCCGGCGGATACACGCAGCGCACCTTGGCGCGCGTCTTCGCGTACCGACACGCCATCATGCTGGGCGACTTGGCGCGACATGCCCAGTTCGCCGACCGGCCGCGTCTGCGCATCGCGATCACCGGCGCGAGTGGCTTCATCGGCACGCAGCTCGCGGCGTTTCTGTCGACCGGCGGTCACGAGGTGATCCGTATCGGCCGCAGCGCGCCGAAACCGGGCAGTCATGATGTGCAGTGGAATCCCGAGCGCGGTCAGCTCGATCCACGCGCCCTCGAAGGCGTCGATGCCGTGATTCATCTGGCCGGGGCATCGATCGCCACGCGCTGGTCGAGCGCGCACCGTACCGCACTCAAGAGCAGTCGGGTGGAAGGCACGTCGCTGCTCGCGCACACGCTCGCGCAGCTGTCGCGCAAGCCACGCGTGATGCTGAGCGGCTCGGCCATCGGGATCTACGGCAGTCGTGGCGACGAGCTCCTCGACGAGCGCAGTGCTTTCGGTAGCGACTATCTCGCCGACGTCGGTCGCGCCTGGGAGGCGAGCACGGCACCCGCGGAGCGGGCCGGCATTCGCGTCGTGCATCTGCGTACGGGCATCGTGCAAGGCGCCGCCGGCGGCGCACTCGGCACGCAGGCGCCGCTGTTCCGTTTCGGGGCCGGCGGCACGCTTGGGCCGGGTTCGCAGTGGATCAGCCCGATCGCGCTCGACGATGAAATCGGCGCGATCCACTTCTGCCTCATGCGTGATGACATTCGCGGCCCAGTCAACCTCGTGGCGCCGACCGCAGTGACGAACGCTGAGTATACGAAGGTGCTTGGGGCGGTACTCGGCCGACCCACTATCGCGCATGCCCCGGCGTTCGCGCTGCGGCTGTTGCTGGGCGAGGAGATGGCCAATCTCACCGTACTTGCCAGTCAACGCGTGGAGCCGCGGGTGCTGCGCGACGCGGGCTTTACGTGGCGGTTGCCCGATCTCGAGTCGATGCTGCGGTTTGAGTTGGGTGAGTAGGCACGAGCCACGGCAACCGCGGGAACGCGGATCCGGGAGGATGACACCGATCGCACAGATCAGCGAAACGCGCTTTTGGTCGATCAGTGCAATCGGTGCTTAACTCATTACAGAACAACACGATGCGGACATCTTGCGGCCGCGTGGACACCACGTCGCGCCGATTGATGACACTTTTCCGACTCGCAGACCGTATTATTGAATACCTATATGAACGCCATCATGCTCGAGAGCGCCCTCTTCATCGCCCTGCTGGCGGTAGTTGGCGCTCTTTTCGTTACGGCGCTGGGCTTTACTCCATTTGGCCGCCGGATTCGGCAGACGGCCAATCGCAAGCGCCTTGATCGCCAAGCCGATCTCACGTGCCCGATTCACGGGTTGCAACGCGAAGACGATCTCGTGCGACTCCCCACGGGTGAACCGCTGTGTTCTCATTGCTACAAGGAGGCCGTCCATGGCCACATCAATTGATTCGACGCTCGACGAACTGCGCAGCGCTATGCGGAACCCGCTCACCGGCATCCCCGGCGGCGGCGGTGGTAACGGGATGTTCATGAAGCTCGCCGGTGCGTTTGTCGCGCTGATGGTGCTGCTCTTTCTGGTGCGACCCTCGGTGACTTACATCGAACCCGGCCACGTGGGCATCGTGATTCATCGTGGTGGTGGCGGCGTGGATCCCACGCCGTTGGGCCCCGGCTTCCACCTGCGGAATCCGGTGATGACGCAGATCCAATCGTATCCCACGTTCATGCAGACGTTGGTGCTCACGAAGGCGATCACGGAAGGCTCGGAGCAGAACGACGAGATCAACGTGAACTCGGTGGAAGGCCAGCCGTTGTCGCTCGATGTGTCGATGAGCTTTGAACTGCGTGCTGACAAGGTGCCGGCGCTGTATCAGACCTTCCGCACCGACGTACAGACGATTTCGCACGGCTATATCCGTCAGGCGATCCGTCAGTCGCTGCAGGAGGTGGTGGGCAACGAAGAAATCGCGGCCATTCTCGGTCCGAAGAAGGCGGAAGTCGTGACGCGCACGCAGGCTAACCTGCAGAAGCGACTCGACCCGTACGGCATTGACGTACGTCAGTTCACGCTCAACGAGTTCCGCGCGCCGAAGGCGGTCATGGACGCGATTTCGCTCAAGAACGTCATGCAGCAGCAGGCGCTCACCGCGCAGAACGAGTTGCAGAAGAACACGTTCCAAGCGCAGGGTGACAGCATCAAGGCTGCCGGCCGCGCCAAGGCGATCACAGCCGAAGCGGTAGCACAGGCGCGCGCCAACGAGCTGCTATCGAAGAGCATCACGAATACGCTGGTACAGTACGAGATGGCGAAGCGTTGGAACGGGCAAATGCCGCAGGTGACGGGCGGCGCGATGCCGATGTTGCAGCTTCCCGGCTCCAAGAACCCGGAGTAAACACCATGCCGGTCGTGCAGTTCGATGCGTTGTCCGATGATTCAAGGGCATGGGTATTTGGCGCGGCGGCACCGGTGGTCGGTGCCGCGGCGCAGTCACTCCTGTCGACCGTGGACGCCCACCTCGCCAACTGGCGCGCGCATGGCGCACCGCTGGTCTGTGCCCGCGCATGGCGCGACGATCGCTTCCTCGTGATCGGCGTCGACGAAGCGGCCACCGGTGCCACGGGCTGTTCGATCGACGGACTTTTTCATGTGCTCCGCGACATCGAATCGCTCGTCGGCACGACGCTGGTGGGCGGTGGCACGGTGTATTGGCGCGATGCGGCTGGCACCGTGGTGTCGGGCGCACGACCGGTATTCCGGGAGGCCGCGGCGGGTGGTGCGGTGGTGGCGGAGACGCACGTGTTCGACACGACGATTACCACGGTCGGTGCGTATCGAGCGGGCTTCGAGAAAGCAGCGTCCGACAGCTGGCACGGCAAGTTGCTGCCGGTGGTGCAGTGATTCATTAATTCGTTGAACTGATCACGCAGAGAACAGCCGGAGAGCGCAGAGGCCGCAGAGCAACAACGGGACCTGTCAGGAATTCTGTGTATGAGTCGTGAGCATCGGATCACGACGTTGCTACGAGTCGGTCGCCGAAAAGGAGCTTGAGATGCGGGAAGGCTGCGCGCCAGTACTT